>NZ_JBEOWF010000047.1:0-90217 GCF_040295925.1 Streptomyces sp. NPDC002588 | reverse complement strand
GTCGCAATCCACACCAGGCCAGAAGGCCCTCACCTATTTCAAGATCCCTCAGCCGAGATCTGCCTCACCTGTCCACAACCTCCCGGGACAGAACATCTAGGGCTCTTCCCGCCAGCCCTCCCACTCCCCCGCGAACGTGTCCAGCTCCCGTGCGTCGAGCCGCCCGTCCGCATCCCGCACCCCCACCAGCCACTGCGCGTCCTCCGCGTCGTCCTCCCCGGCCAAGGCGTCGCGGACGACCCGCAGCTCCTCCACCACCCCGAACCGCTCCGCGAGCGCCTCCACCACCTCCTCGGCGGCCTCACGATCGGGCAGCACCAGCACATGTCTCACATCGCTCACGCCGCCATTCTCCGGCACCCCCGCGGAGCGCTTCTCACCCCTTCGGCACGATCTGCACATCCAGCTCGATCCGGATACTCGGCCCCACCACGGCGATCCCGCGCGCCAGCATCGTCTGCCAGCTCACGGTGAAGTCGTCCCGGTGCAACTCGGTACGAGCCCGGCAGGCCGCCCGCATCTCACCCTCCATCCCATGACCGAGGCCGAGGTACTCCGTGTCGAGCGTGACCGTCCGCGTCACCCCGTGCAGCGACAGCGCGCCCGTGACGGCCCACCGGCTCCCGCCCTTGTGCAGGAACCGGTCGCTGTAGAACTCCAGCGTCGGGAACCGGTCGACGTCCAGGAAGTCCGCCGACCGCAGATGGTCGTCCCGCATCCGCACGTTGGTGTCGATCGACGCCGCGTCGATCACCACATGCATCGCCGACTGCTCCACCCGCTCCGCGATCCGCACCACCCCCGCGAACGAGTTGAACCGCCCGTGGATCCGCGCCAGCCCGATGTGCCGCGCGGTGAACCCGATCGAGGAATGCGTCGGCTCGATCTCCCAGTCCCCAGGCGCCGGCAGCTGCGGCGGCCGCGCCACCTGGAGCGTCACATCACCGAGCGAGGCCAGCGCGTTCTCCCCGACCGTCGCGGTCGCCCGGTAGGGGGTGTACCCCTCCGCGGACACCGCGAGCCGGTACTCGCCCGCCGGAACCGTCGTGACGAACGCCCCGAACGGATCCGTCCCGCCGCTCACCACCTTGCGCCCCATCGCGTCGCTCACCGCGAACTCCGCGTGCGGCACCGGCTCGTTGACGGGGTCCAGCACCCGGCAGCTCAGCACCCCGGCGTTCTCCGGGGTCCTGACCGCCGCGAGGGGACTCGACCGCTGCACCCGGTTCGTACGATTTCCCAGCCAACGGTCGAACATCTACGCCACCCCTGCGCGACTTGACTCCACCTGTTGCCGAAGACGCATTCGATCACCGATGCGGCTTTCGAGGCAAGACAAGCCCACATCACGGTAAACCAGCACATGTGCTGGTGCTACGCACGAGTAGCCCCATCTGACCCGAATTACTCCCTTGGCCCCGCCCCCACCCCCGTCTCCCCGGCCCGCACCTGCGGCACCCTGTCCAGGACGATCCCGAAGTGCTCCCGATACACCCCGAGCACCTCCCCGTCCGTCGGCAACTCCCGTTCCGTGCTCCCCCCTTTCCGGTCCGTCACCTTCAACCGGCGCCCGCTGAGCGTGATCCTCCCTCCGTCCTCCGTCACCCGCGAGCAGACCAGCGACCGCACGAAGTGCGACCCCGGCGAGGTGCTGTGCCACCAGGCCCCCGTCACGAAGTCACCGAGCATCCGCGGCCGCACCTCCAGGCGGTACACCGGGGTCCCGTCCCGCAGGACGTCCAGATCACCCTGCCCGGACCCGTCCGCCTCGGCGACCCCGCCGATACGGAACACCCCGCCGGGATCCCGCTGCTCACCCCGCTCCCGCCAGCGGAGCGGAAAGTGGCTGTGCGCCCCGAACCCCACGTCGGCCAGCCATTCCCCGCCGTCCACCGTCCGCACCAGCAACACCATGTGGTCGTACGGGATCCCGACCCTCCCCTCCGCCCCGTACACCCGCGCCGCCAGCGGCGTCACCTCGAAGCCCAGCGCCGTGAGCAGCGCCCCGAAAGCGCCGTTCAGCTCGTAACAGAAACCTCCCCGCCCCGCTCCGACGATCTTCTCGACCAACCGGTCCTCCTCCAGCACGATCTCCTCCCCGAGGTGGACCGAGAGGTTCTCGAAGGGCACGGCCCGCAGGTGTCTCAGATGCAGGTCGCGCAGGACATCGTCGGTGGGGGCGGCGGGCCGGGCCCGGGACTCCACCCCCAGACGGCCGAGATAGGCGGTGACCTCACTGGCATCGATCTGCGCGGATTCCATCCCCTCAGTCTCGCGCCACCCGCAGCGCCCCGCCCGCACCGACGACCGCCAGCGCCCCGTCCCGGTCGGTCCGCAGCACCGTCGCACCGCCCGCCCGAAGCGCCGCGACCGTACTGGGCGCGGGGTGTCCGTACGGGTTGTCCGCGCCGCACGAGATCAACGCCAGCCGGGGCGCCACCGCCCGTATGAGATCCGGGTCCTGGTAGGCCGAGCCGTGGTGGGCGACCTTGAGCACATCCACCCCTCGCACCGCCGCGGCCGCCGGTGACCGCAGCAACGCCCGCTGGGCCGGGGGTTCGAGGTCCCCGAGGAGCAGCATCCGCAGCCCGGCCGTCCGCACGAGCAGCGTCACACTCGCGTCGTTCGGCCCCTCCGGCTCCGGCCCTGGGCGCGATGGAAGCCCCGGAGGGGGGCGGAGCCCGAAGCCCGGCGGAGGCCACAGCACTTCCCAGTCCAGCCCGCCGAGCCGCCGCCGCTCCCCCGCCGCGGCCCGCAGCACGGGCACCCCGCGAGCACCGGCCTCCTTCCGCACGAACGCCACCTGGTCCCAGGGCTCCTCGAACCCCGTCGTCTCGATCGCACCCACTGCCCGCCCCCGCAGCACACCCGGCAGCCCGGCCACGTGATCCGCGTGGAAGTGGGTGAGGACCACGAGGGGCACCCTGGTGATGCCGAGCCTGCGCAGACACCGGTCGACCGCCGCCGGATCCGGCCCGGCGTCCACCACCACCCCGGTACCCGCACCGGCCGCGAGAACCGTCGCGTCCCCCTGTCCCACGTCGCACATCGCCAGCCGCCACCCGGGTGGCGGCCAGCCCGTGAGCACCCGGGCCAGCGGCGGCGGCTGCACCACGGTGAAGAGGAACAGTGCCCCGCACAGCCCGCACAGCCAGGGCCGCCCCAGCAGCCGCCGGCCGAGCAGTACGACCACCGCCGTGACCAGGGCCAACAGCAGCCCCCCGCCCCAGCCGGCAGGCCAGTCCACTCCCCCGCCGGGCAGCGCCGCCCCGGTCCGCGCCACCTGCGCGATCCAGCGGGCCGGCCAGCCGGCGCACCAGGCCAGCGCCTGCGCCAACGGCATCGCCACCGGCGCGGCCGCCAGCGCCGCGAAGCCCAGCACCGTGGCCGGTGCCACCGCGAACTCCGCCAGGAGGTTGCACGGCACCGCCACCAGGCTCACCCGCGCCGACAGCACCGCGACGACCGGTGCGCACAGGGCCTGCGCGGCCCCCGCCGCCGCCAACGCCTCGGCCAACCGCGGCGGCACCCCGCGCCTGCGCAACGCGGCACTCCAGCGCGGCGCCAGCGTCAGCAGGGCGCCCGTGGCCAGCACCGACAGCAGAAACCCATGACTCCGGGCCAGCCACGGGTCGTACAGCACCAGCAGCAGTACCGCCGTCGCCAGCGCGGGAACGAGCGCTCTACGGCGGCCGGTCGCCAGGGCGAGCAGCACGACGGCTCCGCAGGCGGCGGCCCGCAGCACGCTCGGATCGGGCCTGCACACCACGACGAAGGCGAGCGTGAGCGCTCCGCCGAGCAGCGCGGTCGACCGCAGGGAGATGCCGAGACGGGGTGCCAGCCCCCGGCGCTCGACGTTCTGGGCCAGCCCGGGCGGTCCGAGGAGCAGGGCCAGGATGATCGTGAGGTTGCTTCCGGAGACCGCCAGGGTGTGTGCGAGGTCGGTCTCCTTGAAGGCCTCGTCCAGTTCCGGTGTGATCCGTGCGGTGTCCCCGACGACCAGCCCCGGCAGCAGCGCCCGGGCGTCCGCCGGCAACCCGTCGGTGGCCTCGCGCAACCCGGCCCGCAGCCGGCCGGCCGCCCGCTGCGCCGCCGACGGCTCCCGCAGGACCGCGGGAACCGCCTGGTCCCGCACCCGCAGCACGGCCGCGATCCGGTCCCCGCCCGTCAGCGCGGGCACCAGCCGCCCGGTCACCCGCACCCGTGTGGACGGCAGCAGCCCCAGCCACGCCGAGGAACCGTCCGTCCCGCGACCGGCCGCCCGCCGCGTGTTCTTCCCGACACGGGCGTCCACGAGCATCAGCACCGGCGCCCGCGTCGCGACCGCCGTCCCGTCCGGCCCCTCGACCCCACGCACCTCTCCAGGGATCAGGACCGAGTCCGGGGGCACATGGTCTCCTCTCACCCTGGGCCGGGTGAGCCGGGGATCGGAGGTGATCTCGACCTCGGCGGTGACGGTCGCGTACTCCCGCGCCAGCACCGGCACGGGCCCTCGCCTCAGATCCGCGCCGTGCAGCCCGGCGGAGGCGGCGGCCGCGGCGGCACAGAGCAGCGAGGCGGCGACGGTGACCCGCGACCAGCCGCGCGACGTTCCGGAGGACGGCCGCGTACCCGGCCCGCCCGAGGAGCGCAGCCCCAACAGGACCACCGCCGCGATCAGACAGCCGGCCACCACCCCCGCCACCGGCCCCGGCGCCGCCCCCAAGGTCAGTGCGGCCGTGCCCCAGGCCGCGAGCGCCGGTGGGACCAGGCGCAGGTCCACCGGACCTTCGTGGCGCGGGTGCGCGTCGCCCAGCCGCCTGCCGGAAGCGGCATGCACAGCACGGGAGGCGACCTCCGGACTCCCTGCGCCACCGGTCCCCGGCGTGACCCCGGTGGCCCGAGTGGCTTGAGTGGCCCGAGTGGCTCGAGTGGTGTTGCGGGCCCGAGTGACCTTGGGAGTCCGCGTGACCTCAGTGGCCCGAGTATCTCGCGAGGTTCTGGTGGCTCCAGTGCCCCGCGTGCCCTCGGTGCTCCACGTCCCTTCTGTCCTCCCGCCCCTCATGGCCGTACGAGGTTCCGCAGGTCGGCGTAGCGTCGCCGGCCGATGCCGTTGACCTCGCGCAACTCGTCCACCGAGCGGAAACCGCCGTGCTGGGTGCGGTAGTCGACGATGTGCTGTGCCAGCACGGGCCCGACGCCGGGCAGGGTGTCGAGTTGGTCGACGGTGCCCGTGTTGAGCGAGACCGGAGCCGCCGGGCCGGAAGCCGCCCCCGAGCCGGCCGCGCCCTCCGCTCCCGCGGCTGGCGGGGGTGCGGGTCCCCCGACGACCACCTGTTCGCCGTCCACCAGGAAGCGCGCGCGGTTGAGACCGTCGGTGTCGGTGCCCGGCCGCACCCCGCCGGCCGCGCTCAGCGCATCCACCACCCGTGAACCGGCCGGAAGACGATGGATCCCGGGCCTGCGGACCTTGCCGCTGACATCCACCACGATCTCGGCCCCGGCCGTGCCCCCGGCGACCGGGACGCCGACCGGCGCGGCAGGCGCCGGAGGCACGGCCGTTTCCGCCCGCTCGCCCGCCGCATAGGGAACCGCCGCGCGCACCACCTCAGGTGGCCGCACCGGCCGGGTCCGACCGGTCCAGAAGTGCTGCACGGCGAAGGCGGCGGCGACGACCAGCACCACCGTGAGCGCGAGCGCGGACTTGCGCTCCATCGCGCAGCGCGCCTGCACCCACACCGGCAGCCGCTCCCGCAGAGCCGGCCCGGCCCGCTCCCGCCATCCCCCCGGAACCACGACCGCGGGCGGCACTCCCCGCCCGCCGGGCGGCCCCCCGTCCGGTGAACCGGCACCCTCCGGTGGGCCGGGCGACTCCGGGGCGCCCCGCGCACCCGTCCCCTCCCGCGCATCGACCGGGACGACGTCCTCCGACTGCGGGCCCGCTCCGCCGCGCTCCCCACCTCTTGCTCCGAACAGCACCTCGGCCCGTCGGCGGAGCTCCTCCGCCGAAGCACGCGGATGCCCGCCACGGCCTCGGCCGGGTGGTCGACGGTTGCGGATCCGGCCGTCGGAGCCGTGACCCCGCCCGGGGCCGCTGGTCGCGTTCGTGATGCGTGAGCGTGATCGAAGTGCCATGCCCCGAGGATCGGACACTTCGCCGATTCACGATGATCTTGCCCAATTTCTGGGGATCACATCCCAGTTGTGGACAACTCCCCCACCCACACGGGTGAAGGACGTGAGGGCCGCCGTGTTTCCCTCACCTCGGCGAGACCACAACTCCCAGCAACCCAGGGCCGGTATGCGCCCCGATCACCGCACCGACCTCGCTCACATGGAGATCCGCGAGCCCCTGCACCCTCCCCCGCAGCCGGTCCGCGAGCGCCGACGCCCGTTCGTGCGCCGCGAGATGGTGGACGGCGATGTCGACCGGCGCGCTGCCCGCACGGTCGGCCGCCAGCTCTTCCAGACGGGCGATCGCCTTCGACGCCGTCCGCACCTTCTCCAGCAGTTCGATACGGCCGCCGTCCAGCTGGAGCAGCGGCTTCACCGCGAGCGCGGAGCCCAACAGCGCCTGGGCGGCGCCGATCCGGCCGCCCCGGCGCAGATACTCGAGGGTGTCGACGTAGAAGTAGGCGGAGGTCCCGGCGGCCCTCTTCTCCGCGGCCATGACCGCCTCGTCCACCGTGCCGCCCGACTCGGCGCTCTCGGCCGCGGCGAGCGCGCAGAAACCGAGCGCCATCGCGACCATGCCGGTGTCCACCACCCGCACCGGCACCGGTGCCTCCCGCGCCGCGACGACCGCCGCGTCGTAGGTACCGGACAACTCGGCGGACAGGTGCAGGGAAACGATTCCGGAGGCGCCGGCCTCGGCGACCTTGCGATAGGTCTCGGCGAACAGCTGGGGGCTGGGGCGCGAGGTGGTGACGGAGCGTCGCTTCTGCAACGCCTGGGCCAGGGAACGGGTCGAGATCTCGGTGCCCTCTTCCAGCGCCCGGTCGCCGAGGACCACGGTCAGGGGCACCGCGGTGATGCCGTGACGCTCCATCGTCCGCTGCGGCAGGTAGGCCGTGGAATCCGTGACGATCGCGACATGGCGGGACATGAGCTGGAGGTTACCTGCCGTAGCCCCCGGACGGCAGCCCGGCCCCTCTGACCTGGGCAGCACTTGACCGAATCAGGATCCCGCCCGGAACCGGTCCGGCACCGCTCCGATACCGGTCAGGAACCGGTCGCCTCGGGGCGGGGCTTCTTCTGCCACGGATAGGTCGGGCGCGGCCCTGGCGGGGTGATGGCGGGCCGGGTCGGCTCCTGCGCCGCACGCGACCGGGGCGTCTCCGGTGTCTGTGCGGTGCCCGAGGTGTCCGAGCCGGGCGTACCCGGGGTGTCCGGAGTGGTCCAGTGCCGCAGGGCCCCGGCCTCGACGTCGATCTGGGCACTGAGGGTGTCCAGATCGTCCTCCGCGAAGCGGCGGGCGCGGTCCTGGGCCGCCCAGCGCAGGGAGTCCGCCGACGCCGTGACGCGCTCGGTGCGCTCGCGCAGTGACGGCATCCGCTCCGCGAGCTTCGCGCGGTTGGGCTCGGCCTCCAGCCGCTTGAGCTCGCCGTCCAGCTCACGGCCATGGGCGCTGAGTCGCTGGAACAGACCGAGGGACTCTTTGAGCGACTCGTCCTCGGTCACGCCCGCCTGGAGCGCGTCCTGAGTGGCGCGCATCGAGGTGCGCAGCTTGAGGCGGAGCTGGGCGATCTCCCCGGCCGGGCCGGGCTGTGCGAAGGACTTGGCCCGCAGGGTGTGTTCCTCGACCGTGCGCCGGGCCTGGTGGATGGTGCGGTCCACACCGCGCTTGGCGGCGCCCACCGCCTTCACGGTCACGTAGACGCCGAGCACCGCCAGGAGCACGAACAGCAGGGCGACGACTGCGATCACTGCTTCCACATGCTCCTCCTTCGGTCCGCGTCCCTCTTCAAACCGTAAACGAGACGGGCAGGCCCGGAGTTCCAGCAGAACCCCGAACCTGCCCGCACCGAGCCCCTAGGGGACGGGCGCAGCCGCCCCGGACGACGACAGACGCCTCAGGCTGCCGCAGGCCTCACGCCGGGACGATGTTCACCAGCTTCGGCGCCCGCACGATCACCTTGCGGATCCCGGCGCCGTCCAGCGCCTTGACGACGTTCTCGTCGGCCAGGGCCACCTTCTCCAGCTCCTCGTCGGAGATGGCCGGGGACACCTCCAGGCGGGCCTTGACCTTGCCCTTGATCTGGACGACGCAGGTCACGCTCTCGTCCACGACGTACGCCGGGTCGGCGACCGGCAGGTCCTGGTGGACGACCGAGCCGGTGTGGCCCAGCCGGCGCCACAGTTCCTCGGCGATGTGCGGGGCCAGCGGAGCGACCAGCAGCACCAGGTCCTCCGCGACCGTGCGCGGCAGTGCGCCGCCCGCCTTGGTCAGGTGGTTGTTCAGCTCGGTGATCTTGGCGATGGCGGTGTTGAAGCGCAGGCCCTCCAGGTCCTGGCGCACACCGTCGATCGCCTTGTGCAGCGCCCGCAGGGTGTCCACGTCGATGTCGGCGTCCTCGACGTCGACGACGGTCACCTCCCCGGTGGCCTCGTCGACGATGTTGCGCCACAGCCGCTGCAGCAGCCGGTACTGGCCCACCACGGCGCGGGTGTCCCACGGGCGGGAGACGTCCAGCGGGCCCATCGCCATCTCGTACAGGCGCAGGGTGTCGGCGCCGTACTCGGCGCAGATCTCGTCCGGAGTCACCGCGTTCTTCAGGGACTTGCCCATCTTGCCCAGCAGGCGGCTGACCTTCTCGCCCTGGTGGAAGTAGGCGCCGTCGCGCTCCTCGACCTCGGCGGCGGGCACCGCGATGCCACGGCTGTCACGGTAGACGTAGGCCTGGATCATGCCCTGGTTGAACAGCTTGTGGAACGGCTCCACGGAGGAGACGTGCCCCAGGTCGAACAGGACCTTGGACCAGAAGCGGGCGTACAGCAGGTGCAGCACGGCGTGCTCGGCGCCGCCGACGTACAGGTCGACGCCGCCGTGCGGCCGGCCCTCGCGCGGGCCCATCCAGTACTGCTCGATCTCGGGGTCGACCAGCCGCTCGCTGTTGTGCGGGTCCAGGTAGCGCAGTTCGTACCAGCAGGAACCGGCCCAGTTGGGCATGGTGTTGGTCTCGCGGCGGTAGCGCTTCGGGCCGTCGCCCAGGTCCAGGGTGACGTTCACCCAGTCCGCGTTGCGGGACAGCGGCGTCTCCGGGGACGTGTTCGCGTCGTCCGGGTCGAAGGTGCGCGGCGAGTAGTCCTCGACCTCGGGCAGCTCCAGCGGCAGCATCGACTCGGGCAGCGGGTGGGCGATGCCGTCCTCGTCGTAGACGATCGGGAAGGGCTCGCCCCAGTAGCGCTGACGGCTGAACAGCCAGTCGCGCAGCCGGAAGTTCACGGTGCCCTCGCCGATGCCCTTGGCGGCCAGCCACTCCGTGATGCGTGCCTTGGCCTCGACGACGGGCAGGCCGTCCAGGGAGATCTCGTCGTTGGCGGAGTTGACGATCTTCGCGTCGTACGACCCGAAGGCGTTCTCCCAGGTCGAGGTGTCGGTGCCGCGGCCGTCGGTGGGCTCGACGATGCAGTGGATCGGCAGCTCGAAGGCGCGCGCGAACTCGAAGTCGCGCTGGTCGCCCGCCGGGACGGCCATGATCGCGCCGGTGCCGTATCCCATCAGGACGTAGTCGGCGATGAAGACCGGGACCTGGTCGCCGTTGACCGGGTTGGTGGCGTACGCGCCGGTGAAGACGCCGGTCTTGTCCTTGGCCTCGGCCTGCCGCTCGACGTCGGACTTGGAGGCGGCCTGCGCGCGGTAGGCGGCGACGGCCTCGGCCGGGCTCGCGTGCCCGCCCGTCCACACGTCGTGGGTGCCCTCCGGCCAGGCGGCCGGGACGAACTTGTCGACCAGCGGGTGCTCGGGCGCCAGCACCATGTAGGTCGCGCCGAACAGCGTGTCCGGGCGGGTGGTGAAGACGGTGATGTGCTCGCCGTCGATGGGGAAGTCGACGCGGGCGCCCTCGGAGCGGCCGATCCAGTTGCGCTGCTGCAGCTTGATGGCCTCGGGCCAGTCCAGGGCCTCCAGGTCGTCCAGCAGACGGTCCGCGTAGGCGGTGATGCGCATGTTCCACTGGCGCAGCTTGGCCTTGAAGACCGGGTAGTTGCCGCGCTCGGAGCGGCCGTCGGCGGTGACCTCCTCGTTGGCCAGGACGGTGCCCAGGCCGGGGCACCAGTTGACCGGCGCGTCGGAGGCGTAGGCCAGCCGGAACTCGCCCAGGACGTCGGCGCGTTCGACGGCGGTCAGCTCGCCCCACGCGCGCGTGTGGCCCGGTACGGCACGCTCACCGGACTCGAGCTGGTCGATCAGTTCGGAGATCGGCCGTGCCTTGTCCGCCTCGTCGTCGTACCAGGAGTTGAAGATCTGCAGGAAGATCCACTGGGTCCACTTGTAGTAGTCCGGGTCGATCGTGGCGAACGAGCGGCGCTTGTCGTGGCCCAGGCCCAGCCGGCGCAGCTGGGCCTTCATGTTCTCGATGTTGGCCTCGGTGGACACGCGCGGGTGCGTGCCGGTCTGCACGGCGTACTGCTCGGCGGGCAGGCCGAAGGCGTCGAAGCCCAGGGTGTGCAGGACGTTGTGGCCGGTCATGCGCTGGAAGCGTGCGAAGACGTCGGTGGCGATGTAGCCCAGGGGGTGGCCGACGTGCAGGCCCGCACCCGAGGGGTACGGGAACATGTCCATGATGAACTTCTTGGGCCGGGCGACGACCGCGGGGTCGCCGGCCAGGTCGCCCTCGGGGTTGGGCGCGGCGTAGGTGCCCTCGGCGTCCCAGAAGTCCTGCCAGCGTGCCTCGATCTCGGCGGCCATGGCCGCCGTGTAGCGGTGCGGCGCGGCCACCTCGGCGGCAGCGGGGTTCGTCTCGCTCATGATCCTCAAAGCTCCATCGATCGTCTCTGCCAGCGGCTGTGACTTCCCTGGAAACGGAAAATCCCCTCACACAGGAGGGGAGGCCGCGCCGACTCCGACCCGTCGGTCCACCGGCGGTCGGGACTGATCAGCGCGGCTCGCTAAGCAGAAGGCGTACGGCACGCATGGCGCTAGGGTACCGCAGCGCTTGAGCAAGCTGCGACGGACTTACGTATGACCTACGGACACCGGGCACACCCGGCCGAAGTTGAACAAAGGTCAAAGATTACTTCGCGTAACAGCCACTAAGGGGACATCGTCCCACCCAGATTTTCACTTGATAACAACGCAATAACTCAAACCTCGTACCCATCGGTATGGAGCCACTTAGAGTTCGGCACCGGGACCGCTTTCCCGAAACTGCTCGGAGTTGCCCCCATGAACCCTCTTCTCAGTAACAGCTCGATCCCCAAGGCCGGCCGGTCGGCCTATGGGGTCGCCTCGGCTGTCGTCCTGGTCCTCATACCCGTGGTCGTGCTGGTCGGTGGCGACCAGGTCCAGGCCTTCCTCAACTTCGGTGCGGGCGTCCTGTCACTGGTGTGCCTCACCTGCTCGGTCATCTGGGGACTGGTCGCCCAGGACCGGCTGATCCTCAACACCCGCCAGCGGATCATCGCGCAGGGCATCCACCGGGTGACCGCCGTCGCCTCGATCGCCTTCCTGCTGGTGCACATCACCGTCAAGATCGCCCTGGAACACACCGTCTTCCTCGCCGCGATCATCCCGTTCTCGCAGGGTGTCACCGGAATCGGCGGCCTGATCGGCCTCGGCTCCACGGCCGGCCTGCTCATGATCTTCGTGGGCATCACCGGCGCGCTGCGCAACCAGTTCGCCGCACCGGCCGAGGTCGCCGCCCGCTGGCGCGCCATGCACATGCTGGCCTACCCGGCGCTGTGCGCGGCCCTGATCCACGGCCTGTTCGCGGGACGCGCGGCGAAGCCGTTCTTCATGATCTCGTACCAGCTGTGCCTGGTCGGCGTCATGGCCGCCCTCCTGCTGCGGGCCGCCCCGCGCCCCTTCAAGCGCAAGGTCGCCGACCAGATCACCGCCCTGCTGGGCTCGTCGGAACGCTCGTCCATGGAGGGCCTCGAGGCGTCACGCGCGCGCATGGCGGAGACCGGCGGCGGGTCGCTGCCCGGCTACGAGAGCCGCTCCTCCCGGCCGTCCGCGGCCGACACGATGGGCTCCTCCCGGCGGAACCAGCCCATGTCGCCCCTGTACGACACGCCCGCCGCGCCGGAGCCTGCGAGCGGCTTCGCGGCCGCCTACCGCGCCGTCAACACGCCGTCCCAGCAGCAGTCGTACGCCGCGGCCGACCAGACCGCGCGGATGAACATGCCGTTCGACATGCAGTCCACCGAGGCGATCCCGCGCGTGGACAACGGCGGCAGCACGTCCGGCAGCTGGCCGATCCCGTCCCCGCCGCCGGTCGGCGAGGCGCCCCCGTCGGCCTACGACCCGCTCCAGGACACGGGATTCAACATCCCGGTCTATGGCAATTCGGGCGCCGCCGGGTACGGCGCACGTGATGTGTACGACACCGGTGAGACGAACGCGCAGTACGGCACGTACAACTCGAATGACACGTACAACAGCGGTCCCGCCAATGAACCATCGCCCGGAGCGTCCTTCGACAATCCGGGCTCGGGCGAACCTTGGAACACGCCTTCCGGAGGCTATAGGTGAACGAGGCCCTGCCCGACGTCCCAGAAGTCCGCGTGGTCGGCCTTCCGCAGCTCACGTCGGGCTTCGACCTTGTCGAGAGACTCGATCTGCCCATGCACCTCAAGGTGCACGGGCCGCTTGAACCCATGGGCGGAGAGAAGCTCGCGCAGCTCTCCGAACGCATCAACCTCAAGGGACGCGGCGGCGCGGGCTTCCCGTTCCACAAGAAGCTGCGCTCGGTCGCCGACGCGGCGATCAAGCGCGGCGTACGGCCGGTCGTCGTCGTCAACGGCAGCGAGGACGAACCGGCCTGCCGCAAGGACACGGTGCTGATCAACCGTGCCCCGCACCTCATCCTGGACGGCGCTCTGCTGGTCGCGGAGGCGCTCGGTGCCCGCACGCTCGTGGTGGGGGTCACCCGTGAGTCGACCGAGCGTTCCATGGAGGCCGCGCTGGCCGAGCGCGGCCTGAGCAACGGCCGCCGCTCGGCGCTGAAGGCGTTCGTCCAGCGCAATCCGATCCGCATGGTCACCGGCGCCGCCGCGTCGCTGATCCGCTCCATCGACGGCGGCCCGGCGATCCCGCCCGGCCGCAAGACCAGCGCCTCCCAGAGCGGCGTCGGCGGCGCGCCCACCCTGCTGTCCAACGCCGAGACCTTCGCCCAACTGGCCATCGCCGCCCGCATCGGCCCGGAGCGCTACGGCAACACCGGTCTCTACGACGAGCCGGGCACCGTCATGCTGACGGTCTCCGGCGCCGTCGCCCGCCCCATGGTGATCGAGGTCCCCACGGGTGTTCCGCTGCGCTACGTCCTGCAGCTGGCAGGCGCCCCGCCGGTCCCCCAGGGCGTGCTGACCGGCGGTTACCACGGCAAGTGGATCGACGCGGCGACGGTCAACGAGGCGGTCGTCTCCCGCAACTCGCTGGACGCGGTGGGCGGCGCCCTCGGCGCAGGCGCGATCCTGCCGATCAGTCAGGAGACCTGCCCGCTGGGCGAGTCGCTGCGCGTGGCCCAGTGGCTGGCGGACGAGAGCGCGGGACAGTGCGGTCCCTGCTATCTCGGTCTGCCGGCCGCCGCGCGCGGCATGGAGGACATCATCAACGGCGGCGGCCCGGCCGCCCTGGAGGCCCTCAAGCAGGTCGCGAAGAACGTCAAGCGGCGCGGGGCGTGCTCGCACCCCGACGGTTCCGCGATGTTCCTCGAGTCGACCATCAAGGCGTTCACGGACGACCTCGCGGCGCATGTGCTCGGCAACGGCTGCGGACGGCCCGTGGAGGGTGTTCTCCCGCTCTTCGAGGAGGGAATGGTCCCGGCGGCCATCACGAGCGGCGGAGGGCCCCAGGAGACCAGCGACAGCCGCCAGAAGATCTTCGTCGACTGGACCCTGTGCCGCGGCCACGGTCTGTGCGCGGACATCCTCCCCGAGGTCTTCCAACTGGGCGCCGACGGCTTCCCCACCGTCGCGCAGGCGAAGGTGCCGCGCTACGCGGAGGCGAAGGCCCTGCGCGCGGTACGGCGCTGCCCGGCGCTCGCCCTGCGCCTGGAGGAGGACACACGCGCGCAGGCGCCCTCCCGCAATCTCCCGGTGCTCTCCCAGGGCCGCGGCCGCCGCGCTCTGGGCCGCTGACGCTCGCAACACCCGCAAGGGGCCGCCTGTTTCCTCGGGCGGCCCCTTGGGCATTCCGGCGTACTCGCCGTGCAAAAGAAAAGATCCCGCCGGATCTGATTCGATCCGGCGGGATCTTCTGCTGTGGAGCTAAGGAGAATTGAACTCCTGACCTCCTGCATGCCATGCAGGCGCTCTACCAACTGAGCTATAGCCCCTTGCGGCCAGGCGGTGGAACCGCCCTCTGACCCTGCCTTCCGGGTTTCCCCGGCGGCGAAGCCAACATTACCGGTCACCCCGCAGGAGAACCAAATCGTTTCCGTTCTGTCCGGTTTGCCTCGAATGTCAAGCTGTGACGAACGAATAGAACCGCTTGAGCGTGCAGTGCTCCTCGAGGAGCCGGCCGTAGATCGGCTCGCCCTCCAGCTCACGGTACGTCTCGATCGGGTCGCCTTTTATGATCAGCGCCCGCGCGCATTCCTCGCACCAGTACTGGTAGTCGGGGTTGACCGGCTCCATGTCGCGGACGATCGGAGTGCCGCTGCCACACCAGTCGCACTTTCGCCTGTGTGCACCCATCGATCAGCTCCAGCTGTGGCCGCAGGCCGTGCACACGTAGGAGATGCCGCCGTTGTCCCCGAGGACTTGGGCCACATGCGCGGAACCACAGGAGGGGCAGCTGAGCCGGGTGGCCTTGTCCCGTGTCAACGCCGCTTCGGAGAGGTGGCCGACCTCTCCGAGGATGCTCGCAGGCATCGCTACTCCCTCCCGTCGGGCCGCGCCCCCTTCCGGCCGTTTGATTCTGCCACGGCCAGGCCGATACGGTCAGCGACGCCTCAGTACCAGTCCGGACACGGCACCCAGCGCGGCTGTCGCAGCGAGCGCGAACATGCATGTGAGAAGCGTTTCTGAAGAGGTATACGCCTCCGGGCCCCCAAGTGACTCAAGCCGGTTGAAGAACAGTGTGCCGAACACCGCGACACCGCTGAGCTGGCCGAGCTGCGTGACCGTGGCGAGCAGTCCGCTGGCGTCAGTCGCGTCCTCGGGCCGCACCGCGGCCAGCGCCCGGGTGAGCGTGGGGCCGAAGGCGAGCGCGAGTCCCGCGCCCAGGCCGAGGTACGCCGCGAAGAGCCACGCGCCCCCGTCACCACCGCCGTGGAACGCCAGCCCCACGCCCGCCACGGACAGCGCGGTGAGCGTGAACCCGGCCGGGGCCATGGCCGGTTGCCAGGTGGCGGGCACCCGGCGCCAGAGCAGGCCGACCGCCCCGAAGACCACCGCGGTCGGCGCGAAGGTGAGTCCGGCGCGCAGCGCGCTGTGCCCGAGTCCGCCCTGCTCGTGCAGCGTGACCACGAACAGGAAGCCTCCGTTGATCGCCATCACGGCCGCGATGCGCACCGCGGCGAGGGTCATGCCGGGGGCCCGGAGCACCCGGGGAGCGATCAGCGGGGCGCCTCCGCGCCGGGCGAGCCGGGACTCGTGACCGCAGAAAAGGACGAGCACGAGCGCGCCCGCGGCCAGGCACAGCCAGGACCACAGCGGCCAGTCCTCCTCCTGTCCGAGCACGAGCGGCACCGTGACCAGGGAGACGGCCGCGCCCAGTAGCACCAGCCCGGGCCCGTCCAGGCCGCGCGACCGTTCGCGCGCCGTCGCGCCGTCCCGTGGCAGGACGCGCCGTCCGACGGCCAGCAGGACGATGCCCACCGGCACGTTCACCAGGAAGACCGGGCGCCAGCCGGTGCCCAGCAGGTCGGCGGCGACCAGCAGACCGCCGAGCACCTGCCCGGCCGCGGCGCCGACGGCGAGGACCGCCGCGTAGACGCCGAGGGCCCGCACCCGGGCCGCACCGGTGAAGGCGCGCTGGATGAGGCTGAGCACCTGCGGGATCATCACCGCCGACCCGGCGCCCTGCACCAGCCGGAAGACGATCAGCTGGGTGCTGCCCTGCGCCAGCCCGCAGGCCAGTGAGGCGGCCGTGAAGAGGGCGAGCCCGGCGAGATGGACCCGGCCGTGGCCGAACCGGTCGCCGATCCGGGCCCCGGTGATCAACAGCACGGAGTAGGTGACGGCGTAGCCGGCCACGACGAGTTGGAGGTCGGCGCCGGAAGCATGGAGATCGGAACCGATCGTGGGGGCCGCGACGTTCACGATGAAGACGTCGAGCAGTGCCATGAACTGGGCCGCGAGCACCACCGCGAGCAGCCGCCGGGGCCGGTTGTCAGTGCCGGGGTCTTTACTGGAGACGGGACTTGAGACGGGGGCGGAACCCGGACTCGTCCGGGAGGTTGTCGTCATGCCGTCGAGCGTGCCGAGACTCCGGTACGGGTGCCGAGAGCCCACTGATGCTGGTACTGGCAGCACCTGGCAGGGGACGGGTGGGGCATCGACCATGGGGGACGTGACAATGAGCACACGAGCGGGTACGGACACGGCACACCGGCGCCGGCCGGAACTGGCCGCGTTTCTGCGCAGCAGGCGGGCCCGGGTGACGCCGGCCGACGTCGGGATGCCGCCGGGGCTGCGCCGCCGCACACCGGGGCTGCGGCGCGAGGAGGTCGCCCAGCTCTCGGGCGTGGGCGTGACCTGGTACACGTGGCTGGAGCAGGGCCGGCCGATCAACGCCTCCGCACAGGTCCTGGACGCCGTGGCACGCACCCTGCGGCTCGGGCCGCCCGAGCGGGAGCACCTGTACCACCTGGCGGAGGTGCCGTACACGCCGCTGCCGGAGACTCCGGTGCGGAGCGTGGGGCCGGAGATCGAGGGGATCCTCGACGCCGTGGCTCCCCGCCCCGCGGTCGTCTACAACGCGCGCTACGACATCCTCGCCGCCAACACGGTCTACCGGGACCTCTTCGACGTCCCGGCGGACGCTTCCTCTCCGGTGCCGCCCAACGCGCTGTGGCGGCTGTTCACGGTCTCGGAGGACGACTCCCCGCTGAAGTTCCGTGAGTCGGAGCTGCCCATGATGGTGGCCACCCTGCGGGCGGCCTACGGGGTGCATGCCGGGGAGCCGTCGTGGGAGGAGTTCATACGCCGGCTGTCCGGGGCCAGCCCGCTCTTCGCCCGGCTGTGGGATTCGGGGGACGTGGCGGAGCCCGGACGGCGGGTGAAGGTCTTCCGGCACGCGGAGCTGGGCGAGTTGCGGATGACGTCCACGTCGCTGTCGATCGACGGAATGCCGGAGTGCCGGATGGTCGTCTACACACCGGCGGAGCAATCGGTGGGGGACCAATGAAAAATCCCGCCCCCTGAGGGACGGGATCTTCGTCAACCGATCCTTGACAACTCAACAGAGTGTCGATCAGTGGAGCTAAGGAGAATTGAACTCCTGACCTCCTGCATGCCATGCAGGCGCTCTACCAACTGAGCTATAGCCCCGCGTGTTCTTCCGGCTCGGCGGGCGAACAAGAAGAACTTTAGCCTGCGACCTGCCGGAAAGTGAAATCCGGGTCCCGGGCCCGCATCGGGTCGCTCAGTCGTCGTCGCCGAGCACCGGTTCCGGGAGGGTGCCGGCGTTGTGCTCGAGGAGGCGCCAGCCGCGGGCGCCCTCACCGAGCACGGACCAGCAGCAGTTGGAGAGCCCGCCGAGGCTCTCCCAGTCGCGCGCGGCGAGGCCGAGGAGGCGGCCGATGGTGGTCCGGATCGTGCCGCCGTGGCTGACGACGACGAGGGTGCCGTCCTCGGGGAGCTTCTCGGCGTGCCGCAGCACCACGGGGGCGGCGCGGTCGGCGACCTCGCTCTCCAGTTCGCCGCCGCCGCGGCGGACCGGCTCACCGCGCTTCCACGCCGTGTACTCCTCGCCGTGCCGGGTGAGGATCTCCTCGTGCGTCAGCCCCTGCCACACACCCGCGTAGGTCTCGCGCAGGGCCTCGTCGTGGGTGACCTCCAGGCCGGTGAGCGCGGCCAGCTCGGCGGCCGTGTTCGCGGCACGCGAGAGGTCGGAGGCCACGATGACGTCGGGCTCGAGGGAGGCCAGCAGCCGGGCGGCGCGGCGGGCCTGGGCCACACCGGTCTCGGTCAGCGGGACGTCCGTCGTGCCCTGGAAACGGCGCTCCACGTTCCACGCGGTCTGGCCGTGCCGCCAGAGGATGACGCGGCGGCCCCGGCCCGGGCGACCGGCGCCCGCCTCGGGGGACGCGCTCACCGCAGGTCCCCGAACCCGGCGGTGTCGTCCGCCTCGGCCTGCAGCTTGGCGTGCTCGGCGGCCTTGCCGCGGGTGGCCTTGGCGTCCTCGGGCAGCTCCAGCTCGGGGCAGTCCTTCCACAGCCGCTCCAGGGCGTAGAAGACGCGCTCCTCGCTGTGCTGGACGTGGACGACGATGTCGACGTAGTCGAGCAGGATCCAGCGGGCGTCGCGGTCGCCCTCGCGGCGCACCGGCTTGGCGCCGAGCTCCTTGAGGAGGCGCTCCTCGATCTCGTCGACGATCGACTTGACCTGGCGGTCGTTGGGCGCGGAGGCCAGCAGGAAGGCGTCCGTGATCGACAGCACGTCGCTGACGTCGTAGGCGATGATGTCGTGCGCGAGCTTGTCGGCGGCCGCCTGCGCGGCGGTGTTGATCAGCTCGAGAGAACGGTCGGTGGCGGTCACTACGTGGCTTTCCGTCGGCGGTCGTTTGCCCTCAAGGGTCTCACGGACCGCCGACGCCACCCCACGTGATCGGCGGATGACCGGGCCACCCCGCTCAACCCGCCGGGCCTCCCTAGGACGACGACGAGGGCTTGTAGTCCTGGCCCAGGACGACCGTCACGTCCGCGTTCCCGGAGACCGTGCCCTTCTTCACCACTCCGACGGACAGGCCCAGGGACTTGGCGACCTCGGTGGCGTTCTCCTTCTCGGCGGCGTCCCCGTACAGCACCTGGGAGGTGGCCCGGGTGCCGGACGGCGTGCCGCCCTCCAGGAAGGTGAAACCGCCGTTGAGGAGCACCACGCGCGCGTCCTCGGTGTTGGCCTTGGTGCCGCTGGCGTTCTGGACGGAGACGCTGACGGCGGCGTCCTTGTCGGGGCTCTTCGCGGTGCCGCCGAGGACGTCCTTCACCACTCCGGCGCCGGCGTCGGCGCTGAGGGTGCCGTCGGTCTGGACCGGCAGCAGGGCGGTCTTGTAGTCGCCGCCCTTGGCGAGGTCGGAGAGCTTGGCGAGGAACGTGCCGAGGTCCTTGTCGGTCAGCGAGGGGTCCAGGATCTGGGCGAGGGTCTGGACGGTGGTCGTCGCCGCCGCGGAGTCGGAGGAGATCTTGCGCAGCACGCCCTGCATGACCTGGCCGAACCGCTCCAGCTGGGCGTTCTGGGCCTCGCCGGCGGGGCGGTAGGTGGCGTAGGCGACGGCCATCTTGCCGCTGAGGGTCTGGTCCTCGCCCTTGCTGACGAGGGGTGCCTCGCCCTTCTTCTTGGCGGCGGGGTCGGGGACGGCGGTGTCGGTGTCGACCTCGATGTTGCCGACCAGGTCGACCAGGTTCTGCAGGTAGGGGGTGTCCAGGCGCCAGGTGCCCTGGATGTCGGTGCCGAGGACGGTGTCCAGGGCGTCGCGGGTGCCGGCGGAGCCGTCGTCGTCGACGGACTTGGCGAGGGTCGTCGTGGTGCCGTCCTGGTCGGTGAGGACGAGGGAGTTGGGCAGCAGGACGGTGGTGCCCTTCTTGCTGGTGGTGTTGTCGACGAGCAGCGCCGTGGAGGTGCCGCCTCCGGAGGTGTTGTGGAGGTGGACGACGATCACGTCGCGCTTCTGGGCCGCGCTCGCGGTGGTGGTGCCCGCCTTGGAACCGGAGGACGACGACAGGCCGGGCAGCTTCCCGGCGTACCAGAGATAGCCCACACCGCCGACCGCCACCAGGGCGAGGACCACGACGAGCGCGATCAGCCGGCCCCGGGCGCGGCGCTTGGCCTCCTCGCGGCGCTCGGTGCGGTTCTCGGTGAAGTTCAGCCAGTCGATGACGTCCTCGGAGTCGCCGTCGGGCTCCTCCACGAACGCGAACTGCTCGGTGTGGTAATCCCGTTGGGACTGCTCCGCAGCCTCCGGGCCGCCCGGTTCGCCGGCCTCGCCCTCGGCGGGTCCGGCCTGCTGCGGGATGTACGCGGTCTGCTCGGCGGTCCGGGCCTGTTCGGCCCGGGGCTGCTGTCCGCTGGTGGCGGTCCGCCCGTAGGGGTCGTACGGGGCGGCGGTCGCGGGGCCGCCCTGGGCGGCATGGGTGCCGGTGCCGTAGGGGTCGTAGCCGGTGCCGGTGGGGGCCTGGTGGCCGGGGTCGTAGGCGGGGGCGGCCTGCTGCTGACCGGTGTCGTACGGGTCGTAGGCGGGCGTCTGCTGCTGCCCGCCGTTGGCGTACGGGTCGTAGCCGTACCCCTGGCGACCCTGCTGTCCCTGGTGCCCTTGCTGCGCCTGTTGCCCGTAGGGGTCGTAGGTCTGCTGCTGGGGCAGTTGTGGGGAGACCTGCCGGTAGACCGGCTGGCCGTACTCGTCGTAGCCGACGAGTTCGTACGGGTCGGTCCCGTACCCCGCGTCGTATCGGTCGTTCACCGGTACCCCTCTCGGCTCACTCGCCGCGGTACAGCTCGCGCTTGTCGATGTAACGCACGACTCCGTCCGGCACCATGTACCAGATGGGGTCGCCCTTGGCGACTCTCGCGCGGCAGTCGGTCGAGGAGATGGCGAGGGCGGGAACCTCGACGAGGGAGACACCGCCCTCCGGGAGACCGGGGTCCGTGAGCTGGTGGCCGGGCCGGGTGACCCCGATGAAGTGCGCGAGCGAGAACAGCTCCTCGCTGTCCCGCCAGGTCAGGATCTGGCCGAGGGCGTCGGCACCGGTGATGAAGAAGAGGTCGGTGTCGGGGTTGAGGGCCCGCAGGTCGCGCAGGGTGTCCACGGTGTAGGTGGGGCCACCGCGGTCGATGTCGATACGGCTCACGGAGAACTGCGGGTTCTCGGCGGTCGCGATGACCGTCATCAGGTAGCGGTCCTCGGCCGGGGAGACCCTGCGGTGGTTCTTCTGCCAGGGCTCGCCGGTCGGGACGAACACGACCTCGTCCAGGTGGAACTGCGCGGCGACCTCACTGGCCGCCACGAGGTGTCCGTGGTGGATCGGATCGAACGTCCCGCCCATGACGCCGAGGCGGCGCTTGCCCGGATTGGAGCGGCCGGTAGGCATGTCCTGCTCTCCCATGCGTGCAGACCCTACCGGCCCACCCTGGGGGCACCGGCCTGCCGGTGCCCGGAGTGCCCCGGTATGACCACGACGTGCCTCAGCGGTCGCGGTTGAAGCGGGTGGTGACCCACAGCAGAAGCAGCAGGATGAGGAACGCGCCGCCCCCGGTGACCAGCGGGTTCAGGCTGTCGTGGTTGCCCCCGTGCTCCTCGCCCTCGGCGGCGAGGGTGACCAGCTGGGCAGCGGCGCTGTGAAGGCTCATCTTCGGCAGGACCTATCCGATGGGAGTCCCCCCGCTCGAGCGAGGCCGAGAGTGGGGGAGGGCGGGATAAAGACGTCGGCCCATGGTAAGCGGGCGGCTCGGCGGCCATCACGCCGACTCCGCCATTCGGGACGCGGGTTGCGGGGCGGGCGGCAACACGAGGTGCTCAGGAGGCGCTTCGGCGGCGCGGGGAACCTTCCCGCGCGCTCACTCGTCCTTCCGCTTGTAGCCCCGAAGCAGGAACCACGCGGTGAGGGCACAGCCCAGGATCATCACGATCAGAACGACACGGAGCAGATTCCCCGCCCCCTGCTGCTGGGCGGCCTCGGTCAGCCAGGCGGCCGCGGGACGGTGCTCCATGGTGCGGGACTCCTTCGATGGGTGCCCGTCCACGGTAACTCCGCCTAGGCTGGGCTCTGCTTCGGGGGCGCAAAGGGCCGCACAAGGGTCCGCAAAGGGCCGACAACCAGGGCCACACAGACGCACATGGGGGAAGACATGTCCGACGACGGCCACCAGAGCACCGGTTCCGAGAACGTGCCGAGCAGGCAGCGCAAGCGGTTCCCGGGGATCTCCTCGCGTGCGTACGAGCACCCCGCCGACCGCTCCGCCCTGGTGGCGCTGCGCAAGCTGAGCGGTTTCGACACGGTGTTCAAGGCACTCAGCGGGCTGCTGCCCGAGCGGAGCCTCCGGCTGCTGTTCCTCTCCGACTCGGTGCGCGTCTCCGACCAGCAGTTCACACACCTCAACGACATGTTGCGGGACGCCTGTTACATCCTGGACCTGGAGAAGGTCCCTCCGATGTACGTCAACCAGGACCCGCAGCCGAACGCGATGTGCATCGGCCTGGACGAGCCGATCATCGTGGTCACCACCGGGCTCGTCGAGCTGCTCGACGAGGAGGAGATGCGGGCGGTGATCGGCCACGAGGTGGGGCACGCCCTGTCCGGGCACGCGGTGTACCGCACGATCCTGCTGTTCCTGACGAACCTCGCCATCCGGGTGGCCTGGATACCGCTGGGCAATCTCGCGATCATGGCGATCGTGACGGCGCTGCGCGAGTGGTTCCGCAAGTCGGAGCTGTCCGCCGACCGCGCCGGTCTGCTCGTCGGGCAGGACCTGCGGGCCTCGATGCGCGGCCTGATGAAGCTCGCGGGCGGCAACCACCTGCACGAGATGAACGTGGACGCGTTCCTGCAGCAGGCCGAGGAGTACGAGGCGGGCGGCGACCTGCGCGACTCCGTCCTGAAGATCCTGAACGTCCTGCCGCGCACGCACCCCTTCGCCACGGTCCGGGCCGCGGAGCTGAAGAAGTGGGCCGAGTCCCGCGAGTACCAGCGGATCCTGGACGGCCACTACCCGCGGCGCGAGGAGGACAAGGACACCTCGGTCTCCGACTCCTTCCGCGAGTCCGCAGCCCACTACACGACCAGCGTCAAGAACTCCAAGGACCCGCTGATGAAGCTGGTCACCGACATCGCGGGCGGGGCCGGCGGCATCGGCGGCCGGGTGCGGCGCGGCTTCGACGGCTTCACCAGCTCACCGTCGGCGGACGACCGGGCGAACGGCTCGGACGACTCCCCGAGGAACGGGGACGGCCCGACGGACACCCCGCCCCGCGACGAGAACTGATTCACCCGCTCTCGCGGACCCGCCTCACACTCTCGGCTGGGCGCTCGTGGCCAGTGATCCGCACAGGGCCGTCGCGCCGCCCGTCGCGTAGGGGTCGGTGCCGGCCGGGCCGCCTGCCTTGGCGGTCTGGCCGGCCAGCAGGGGACGCAGGTGGTTGGTGGGGTCCTCGGCGCAGGACAGCGGGCCCGCCTGGACGTACGCCACGATCAGCTGGGTCTGGTGGGTGCGCAGGTCGTCGCGGTCGAAGCGGAAGTGCAGCTCGCGGCGGACCGTGAACAGGGACGCCGGGGCCTTCACGTCGGCACCGGCGGGCCGCAGGGCGTACACGAAAGTGTGGTCCGCGGTGACCTCGAGGGTGGAGGAGTCGGTCTCGGCGGCCGTCAGGGTCCCCTGGACGCGGATCTTCCGGTCGGCGAGTTCGGTCCTGGCGGGGTCGAAGCGCACCAGCCAGCCGGTCGGGGCGTGCCGCCCGTCTGCGGTGGGGTTGCTGAAGCTCTCGTCGAACTGGTCGAGCTGAGCGGCGTCGATCAGCCCCCGCACCGGCTGCACCTCCTGCCCGATGAGCACGTCCGGGTAGAGGGAGGAGCGCACGAGGTACTCCTTGGCCGTGGTCAGGGCGGTGACGACCTGGCTGTCGGAGAAGTGCGTGGTGCGCCGGGAGGCCGGCAGCGGGATGCCCTCGGCGCCGACGCGGAACTGGGCGGCGGGACTGTGTGCGAACAGTGCCTCGGTGTCGGCCGCGCCGGGCACGGCGCCCTGCGGTGAGAGCGGGATGACGGTCATCCGCAGCGGCTCCACGGGCCGCCGGGTCGCCGAGTTCTGGTAGGGGTTGCGGACACCCATGTAGATGGCGGTGCCGAAGGCCAGGGCGATCAGCAGGACCAGGAGCAGGGCCTGCCGGGACAGGCCCCGGTGCAGGGGCGGGCGGCGGCGCACGGCGGGCGTGTGGTCGGTCATGCGTTCCTGCGCGGAGTACTCCTGCAGCCGGGCAGCACGGACGAACGATTCGTCGAAGACGACGGATCGGTACTCGTCCTCCCCACCTGCGGAGGCGCCCTCGGGTGTCCCCTCCGGTGGGTCTCCTGGCCCGGCCATACTTTCAGAGTAGGTCGTGAGGACCCCAGGTAAACGCCCCGCTGCGCGCCAAGTTCTGACAGGTTCTCACCAGGTTCGTGCCGGAACCTCAGGGCGTGCGGGGAACCGCCGAGACGGGTGGCCTGGAGGGAGAGGCGGACGCGGACGGGGGCGCCGTGCTCCCCTGTTCGAGGCCGGTTCTGGCGGGCGACGGCACCTGGTCCCGGCTGCCGGAGGAGGCCCCGCGGTAGACGGCGGCGAAGGCCAGCGCGACCATACCGACGCCCATGACGACGGCGAGCATCCAGGCGACGGGGCGGTGCCAGCGGACCTGCTTGCCGTACGGCCCGGCGGCGCCGAAGCGGCCGTCGAGGTCGTCGGCGTCGTCCAGGTCGTCGAAGTCCGGATCTTGGCCGAAACGGCCGGTGCCGTCGGGCCCGTAGGGGTCGTCGTAGCGGTCGCCGCGGGCGCGGGCTCTGCGGGCCTCGGCCTCGGAGGCCTCGGCTCTCGCCTCGGCTGCGGCCAGGAGGCGTTCGACGGCGGTCGGCTCGTGCACCACAGCCGCCTGTACGAAGGCCTCGTCGAAGACCACGGAGGCGAACTCTTCGTCCGACACCCCGCGGTCGTGGTCGTCGTCGGGCTCCCAGCCGTCAGGGAACGGCATGCCCCCCACGTCCTCCGGCACGGTTCCAGAGTAGACCTGGGGGTTCAATTTGGGCAGACGGTATGGAAATTCATCCGCCTGATGAGACGCCTGTCACGCCCCCGTTCGGCCGAGCCGGAGCGGCCGGACGGGGGCCGGACAGGGGCCGGCCGTGGCGTGGACCGGAGGCCGTGGGGGCGGGCTGTCTCAGCGCCGTACGTGCCCGTCGCCGGTGACGATGTACTTGGTGCTGGTCAGCTCCGGCAGGCCCATCGGGCCCCGGGCGTGCAGCTTCTGGGTGGAGATGCCGATCTCCGCGCCGAAGCCGAACTGGCCGCCGTCGGTGAAGCGGGTGGAGGCGTTCACGGCCACCGTGGTGGAGTCGACCAGCTGGGTGAAGCGGCGGGCCGCCTGCTGCGACGTGGTGACGATGGCCTCGGTGTGACCGGAGGTCCACAGCCGGATGTGCTCGACGGCCTTGTCGAGGGAGTCGACGACGGCGGCCGCGATGTCGTACGACAGGTACTCCGTCTCCCAGTCCTCGGCGGTGGCCTCCACGACGGTCGCCTCGGAGTCCTTGGCGTAGGCCATGACCCGCTCGTCGGCGTGCACGGTGACGCCGGCCCCGGCGAGGGCGTCCAGGGCGCGGGGCAGGAACTCGGGCGCGATGTCCTGGTGGACGAGGAGGGTCTCGGCGGCGTTGCAGACGCTGACCCGCTGGGCCTTGGAGTTGATCAGGATGTCGATCGCCATGTCGATGTCGGCGGCCGCGTCGACGTAGACGTGGCAGTTGCCGGTGCCGGTCTCGATCACCGGGACGGTGGACTCGGAGACGACCGTCCGGATGAGGGAGGCCCCGCCGCGCGGGATCAGTACGTCCACCAGCCCGCGGGCCCGCATGAGCTCGCGCACGGACTCCCGGCTCTCGCCCGGGACGAGCTGTACGGCGTCGGCGGGCAGCCCGGCGCCGCCCACGGCGTCGCGGATCACCCGGACGAGGGCGGTGTTCGACTCGTAGGCGGAGGCGGAGCCGCGCAGCAGGACCGCGTTGCCGGACTTCAGGCAGAGCGCGGCGGCGTCCACGGTCACGTTCGGGCGGGCCTCGTAGATGATGCCGACGACTCCGAGCGGGACGCGGACCTGGCGCAGGTCGATGCCGTTGGGGAGGGTGGAGCCGCGGACGACCTCGCCGACCGGGTCGGGCAGCGCGACGACGTCCCGGACGTCGGAGGCGATGGCCCGCACCCGCTCGGGGGTGAGGGTCAGCCGGTCGACGACCGACTCGGCCGTGCCGGCTTCGCGGGCCTTGGCGATGTCCCTGGCGTTGGCCTCGACGATCTCGCTCGTGCGGACCTCCAGCGCGTCCGCGATGGCGAGCAGCGCGTCGTCCTTGGTGGCCCTGGGCAGCGGCGCGAGGTCGGCGGCGGCCGCCTTGGCGCGGTACGCGGCCTGGGTGACCGGGGACATGGAGTCGTACGGCGAGAGCGTGGTCATACGGGAAGGGTAGTGCGCCGGGCCGGGACGTCCACGGTTCGTTCCACACCCCGAGACATCCGGTGAGACCCGCGACGGGACCCTCGACGGGACGCGCCGCGAGGCGCACGGAAGGGGGTCAGAACGGATGGACCCCTACGGGCGTCGCCGGGGCCGGTCCGTAGCCCTCGGCTATCCGCTGGTGGTAGGTCTGGCGGTCGATGACCTCCAGGCCGACGATCTCCCAGGGCGGCAGCCCGGCCGTCTGGCGGTGCTCGCCCCACAGGCGCAGGGCGACGGCGGCCGCGTCGTGCAGGTCACGGGCCTCCTCCCAGTACCGGATCTCGGCATGATCGTGGGCGTATCTGCTGGTCAAGAGGAACGGGTGGTCGTGGGCGAGCTGTTCGAGGGCGCGCCGGACCTCCCCGAGGGGGGCCTCCTCGCCGGAGACGCTCAGGGTGACGTGCCACAGCCGCGAGACGTCGCGGGGGCGGGCGCCGCCGGATCCCTCGCTCTCCTCGCGGCTCTCCTCGCGCTCCTCGGCCCGGTAGCGCTCCCCCGCGGCCACGCTGGTCAGGGCCCGTTCGCCCGCCGATCCGGTCCCGGTGTCCGGTTCGGGGCTCGTACTCCCGCGGGCCGCTGCCACCCCAGGGCGCACTCGTCTCACGACGGCCTCCTTTACGCAGCGCTCGTGCGGAACGTGTCCCGCGGGCCCCGGTCACCGAGACCTCTGTCACTGAGACAAAGTTGAGCAGGCTGCCGGGCTCCATGGGGCGGTTTCACGGAACGTCCCCCACCGGTACGGACCGTTCGAGGCCGTCCGCAGACAGCCGTTCGACGGCCTCAGGGGTGAAGGACGACCAGGTCGTCGCGGTGGACGACCTCCCGTTCGTACTCCGCGCCCAGCTCGCGCGCCAGCTCACGCGTGGACCGCCCGATCAGCAGGGGGATCTCCTTGGCGTCGAAGTTGACCAGGCCGCGGGCCACCGCGTGTCCGGCGGTGTCCCGCAGCTCGACGGGGTCGCCCGCGACGAACTCGCCCTCGACGGCGGCGATCCCCGCCGGCAGCAGCGACTTGCGCCGGTCGACGACCGCGCGCACCGCGCCGTCGTCCAGGGTGAGCGAGCCCTGCGGGGTGGAGGCGTGCTGCAGCCACAGCAGCCGGTCGGCGGAGCGCTTGCCGGTGGAGTGGAAGTAGGTGCCGGTGTCGCCGCCGCCGAGCGCGTCGGCCGCGTGGACGGCGCTGGTGAGGACGACGGGGATGCCGGCCGCGGCCGCGATCCGGGCGGCCTCGACCTTGGTGACCATGCCGCCGGTGCCGACACCCGCCTTGCCCGCGCTGCCGATCTCGACGCCCTGGAGATCGGCGGGTCCCCGTACCTCGGCGATCCGGGAGGTGCCGGGCCGGCTGGGGTCGCCGTCGTAGACGCCGTCGATGTCGGACAGCAGGACTAGCAGGTCGGCGTGCACGAGATGGGCGACGAGGGCGGCGAGGCGGTCGTTGTCGCCGAAGCGGATCTCGTCGGTGGCGACGGTGTCGTTCTCGTTGACGATGGGGAACGCGCCCATCGCGAGCAGCTTGTCGAGGGTGCGGGAGGCGTTGCGGTGGTGGGCGCGGCGGCTCATGTCGTCGCTGGTCAGCAGCACCTGGCCGACGCGGACGCCGTAGCGTGCGAAGGAGGCGGTGTAGCGGGCGACGAGCAGGCCCTGGCCGACGCTGGCGGCGGCCTGCTGGCGGGCGAGGTCCTTGGGGCGGCGGCGCAGGCCCAGCGGGGCGAGACCGGCGGCGATGGCGCCGGAGGAGACGAGGACGATCTCCCGCTCCCCGCCGCTGCGGCTCTTGGCGAGGACGTCGACGAGCGCGTCGACCCGGTCGGCGTCCAGGCCGCCGGAGGCGGTGGTCAGTGAGGAGGATCCCACCTTGACGACGATCCTGCGGGCCTCGCCCACGGCCTGTCTTGCCCCTGCCACCTTGTTCTTCGCCCCTTACACAACGCGCCGACTCCCTGGCAATCTACGCGAACGGGCCCCGCGGCCGCGCGTCGGTTCCAGTCCCCGGACAGCGCCTCCGCCGCGCCACTCCTGTAACGGTTTGCTCACGGGTTGCGTACGGCAAAAAGGTTGTACGGGTTCCGTATGGAATCTGAAGACCACACAAATTTATTTTGAAGTTTGTGTCACCTACAGTTCGCCCTGTGAAGCGCATACTCCTCAGGTCGGGGAAGAGCCCCTTCGACGTGGTCCCCGTCGAGGAAGCCCTCCACCGCGACGTCATAGCCACCAACGCCGGCAATCTGATCTTCAGCGACGCCGCGCACAAGATCCTCACCGTGCCCGGCCGGGCCGAGGTCGTCTCCAACGGGATGCGCTCGGACGGCGCCTCGGCCGCACGCATCAACGAGGAGTACGACGCGTTCGTCGTCCCGCTCGCCAACGCCTTCCGGCCCTCCTTCGAGGCGGCCCTGCGCCGGCTGACGCGGCTCATCTCCAAACTGAGGATCCCGGTCGTGGTGCTGGGCGTCGGCGCGCAGACCGGCCTGGACAACGACCCCGCGCGACTGAAGGCCATGGAGCCCTCGGTGCGGGCGTTCGTCTCGGCGGTGCTGGAGCGCAGCGCCTCCATCGGGGTGCGCGGCGAGTTCACCGCGAAGTACCTCACCGACATGGGCTTCAAGGACGTCGAGGTCATCGGCTGCCCCTCGCTCTTCCTGTACGGCGACCGGCTCGAGGTGACCAAGCGGGTGCCGGCGCTGACCGCCGACTCGCCGATCGCGATCAACGGCTCGCACAGCGCGGTGCGCGGCGGGGGCCTGCACAAGATCATCACCCGTACCCACGCGCACTACCCGAACCTGCGCTTCATCGGCCAGAACCTCACCGACGCACGGCAGCTGCACTGGCGGGACGTCGACTCCGCGGCCGGCCGGGTCAGGCAGATGCCGACCCACCCCGACCACCCGATGTACCGGGAGGACAAGGTCCGGGTGTACGTCGACCCCGTCACCTGGATCGACGACCTCAGGGAGTACGACTTCTCGTTCGGCTCGCGCATCCACGGCAACATCGCGGCGCTGCTGGCGGGCACGCCCGCGACCGTGCTGTGCGGCGACTCGCGGACGCTGGAGCTGTGCCGCTACTTCGAGATCCCCTACCGGCAGCTCGACCAGGTGCCGGCCGACCTGGATCCGGCGGAGCTGTACGAGGAGGCCGACTTCGGCGCGCTGACCGGCAACCACCGGGAGCGGTTCGATCGTTTCACCGCTTTCCTCGACAAGAACGGCCTGGAGAACACCTTCACGCACGGCGACGGCGGCCAGGCCTTCGACAAACAGCTGCGCGCGCTGAAGTTCCCGGCGGGCGTGCGCCCGTGGAACGACGCCGATCTCGCCTCGCTCACCAGCCGGTTCGGCTGGCTGCAGCAGCGCATCACCGAACTGGACGCCGACAACGCGCACTTGCAGCGCGAGCTGACGAAGGCCAGGGCGGGCGGCCCGAAGGTCGTCCCCGCGCCCTCGATGTACCGCCGGGCGCGACGCGCTGTGGGCGGCCCGCTGCGCCGCGCCCTGAAGCCGTCGAAGTAGGCCGCGCGGAGAACAGCGCCGGTCAGGCCGCCGCGGCCCCCCGCGGCGGCCCCGTCATCCGCTTCCGCAGCCGTCGTATCCTCCGCCGCACCTTGCGGGTCGCGCCGCGCAGGAAGGTCTCCGCCGGGGCCTGCCGCCAGCCGGGGTATGCCTTGGCCTCGCGCGGTTCGGCGAGGTAGACGCGGTCGGGAACACCGGCCTCGCGGGAGCGGTAGTACGGGTAGGCGAGGTAGAGCTGCGTGCCGCCCTTCTTCAGGACGGGCTCGGGCTCGCGCTTCGCCTTCATGAACTCCAGGACGCCCACGAGAAGTTCGGGCCGCCGCATGGCCACCAGCTGCAGGCGCAGCCGCTCGTGGACCTTGAGTCGCTGGGCCACGCCCTCGTTCCAGTAGGCGTCCATCAGCGGCTCGGCCAGCTCGAACTTGGTGCGCCGGATCTCCTCGTCCTGGCGCAGGAAGACCGGCCCGAACTGCGGCAGCACCGTGACCAGGAAGGGGCGGACCATCAGCACGTCCCGCTTGGGGCCGGCCGGGACCATTCGCTCCAGCAGGCCCATCAGGGCGCGCGCGGAGTCGAAGCGCAGGGTGTAACTGCCGCTCTTCGTCACGTGCTTGCCGTCGTCGCGGCCCACCAGGTAGTAGCAGGTGTAGTCGGCGACGACGGAGACGCCGTCGGCCCGCAGATAGGCCTCCATCGTGAACAGCGCGTCCTCGCCGGTCCACAGGGACTGGTCGAAGCGCATGCCGTGCCGCTCCAGGAACTCCCGGCGGAACAACTTCTGCGCGCTCAGCGTGAACTTGATGTTGGAGGAGAAGACGTCCGTGCGGTCCTCGTTGCGGCGCCACATCGACTTGGGCGCGCTCCGGTTGACGCCCTCGACCCGGCCCAGGACCACGTCCGTGCCGTTGCGGTCGGCCATGGCGACCATCCGCTCCAGCGCCTCCGGCCCGAGCCGGTCGTCGGCGTCGAGGAAGAAGACGTACCGTCCGGTGGCCCGGTCCAGCCCGACGTTGCGCGGGCCGCTGGGGCCGCCGGAGTTCTCCTGGCGGATCACGGTGACCGCCAGCGGGGTGCGGGCGGCGAACTCCTCCAGGTACTCCCCCGTGCCGTCCCGCGAGCCGTCGTCCACGGCGATGACCTCGACCCGCCCCGGTCCCAGGCTCTGTCCCTCCACCGATGCCAGGCACTCGACCAGGTACGGCATCGCTTCGTACGCCCCGATGACCACCGTGACGTCAGGCTGCGCAAGAGTCACTTTTCCCTCTCATCACGCAACGGTTCCCCCTCATCCACTTTTCGGCAACCCGATAGACGGTTGACGGGATCCGAGGGTTGCTCAGGTTTCAAACCGTGTCCCAGGTCACAGACAACGCGAAGGCCCGGCCCCCGGAGACGGTCGGTCTCCGGGGGCCGGGCCTTTGAGCCGCGGTGGCGTACGGGCGTCAGCCCGCGGTGACCCCCTTACCGGGCGGCAGCTCCGCCGCGGCCGCGCGGGACTCCTGGCCGACGTTGCGGGCCTCGGCCTTGAGGGCGAGATTGGCGATCGCGGTGTTGAACTGCTCGAGGGAGGTCGGCTCGTCGGGACCGAGCAGGTACTCCTTGAGCTCCCCCCGGTCCTCGGCCAGCGGGTCGGCGGCCGGATCGCGGACGGCGTCCAGCAGCGCCGGCAGCTCGCTCGCGCTGTTGGAGAGGATCACGGCGGCGCGCACCGCGGTGTTCTGCCGCTTGAACTCCTCCACGCCCAGCTCCGCCGAGTCCGTCACCGCGTACGGCTTGCCGCTCGCGATGAAGTCGGAGACCACGCTGGAGATGTCGGAGACCATCGCCTCGGAGACGTTGAAGCAGTCGTACAGGCGCGGCTCGGCACCCTCGATGACGCGGTGCTCGTAGGAGGGGAAGGACCGCCAGAAGGCGTCGTTCCACTCGGCGCGCAGCCGGGCGGCCTCCTCGTGCCGGGTGACGTCGACCACGCCGTCGCGGGTGCCGACGGCCTCGTCGCCCTTGGGGTCGACGGTGACGGCCAGCTCGGCGAGCCGGGCCTCGATCCGGGCCAGCTCGGCCTTGGCGGCGGTCTGGGCGGCCGGGTCGGCCTGGAAGCGCGGGTCGGCGGCCCGCTCGGCGGCGGCCTTCTCGATCAGCGCGGTGATCCGGCGGTGCGCGGCGCCGGCCGCGGCGAGGACCGTGCCGGTGAAGGGGTGCGGCTTGTACAGGACGCGGACCGGCGGGTCGGCCTTCACCAGCTTCTTCACGATGGTCTCGCCGGCCAGCATGATCGAGGTGTTGCCCGGGTTGCCGTCCCAGCCCTCCCAGGTGGGCGCGTACAGCACGGTGGGGATCCGGTCGGCGGGCGTGCCCTGCGTGCTCCGGATCGGCGCCAGCTGCGGGCGGCCCACCTCGACGATGTCGGCGTCCAGGACACCGACGTCCGCTATGGCGTAGCGGTCGCGGCCCGCGCGGCCGGCGGTCCACACCTCGTCGTAGGCCTTGCTGAACGGGTTGACGCTGGCGAGCTTGTCGCTGTCGCCGTGGCCGATGAAGACGTGCTTCATGGTGGGTACGCGCAGCAGGTGGATGTTCTTGCCGACGTTCGCCGCGTACAGGGCGACCCGCACCATCGACAGGTCCATGTTCATCAGGTGCACCCCTCCGGGCACGCAGATGACGGGGACCGTGGTGGGTGCCAGGTTCTGCAGGATGACGCGCTCGCGCAGCAGGATCAGCGGCCTGCTGTCGAGCTGCTCCATGGTCTCCAGCCACATGTTGACCTGGTAGGCGGAGTCCTTGGAGCCGGAGAAGTACAGCAGCGTCTCCGGGCGGTACTCGCGCAGCCAGTCGCTGACCGACTCGAGCACGGTGTCGTCGTTCGGCGGGACCTTCCTGGCGCGCAGGTACGGCGTGAGGACGACGATGTACAGGGTGCCCAGGGCCAGGGTCAGGCCCACGCCCGCGAAGGCGGCGGCCTGGACGGACTCGGCGAAGGCGTACACGACCAGGCCGGCGACGGCCGCGACGTCGAGGTGGAGCATCTTCTCGCCGGCCCGCTCCAGCAGGAAGCGCGGCGGGGCGTCCGGGATGCGGATCCGGGAGGCCAGGTCGACGTTGCGGGTGACGACCGGCATCTTGCGGCGGTTGCGGATCAGCGTGGTCAGCGTGCCGTGCGGGGCCTGGAGACCGAAGAAGGTGATGAAGCAGGCGATCGCCGCGTAGAAGACCGGCTCCTCCGACAGCCCCATGCGGGCGAGCAGGAGGACCACCAGCAGTTCCCTGATCAGGAAGCGGGTGGACACACCGGCCCGCACCCTGCCGAGCCTGCTGATCAGGTAGCTGCCCTTGTTGTGGAGGTAGTTGTCCGCCAGGTACGTCACGGCGGCCGCCGCCGCGAAGGCGGGCACGCTCGGGACGAGCGCGGCCAGCATGAGGGCCGGGAAGCCCAGCATCATGAGGGCCGCCGCGGCCAGCTCGGCCGCACTGCCCACCCGGGCGACGCGAATAGCAGTGGTTATCACGGAGGAACCTGCTCTGGGAGGGGTGCCGGTCATAAGCCTAAAAGTGCTGAAAACCCTGAAATAGCTGAAATGACTGAAAAATGCGCTACGAACTCAGGCCCCTGCGAAATGCTCCGGAAACCGGGAGCCACAGAGGCCTGAATTTCAGATGGCTATTCGTGGCAGATTATGCCACGCCGTCCTGACGGTCGAGCACCGAGGCCAGCGCCGCCTCGAAGCCGGAGGCCTTGCCGGCGGCCGCCGTCGGGTCCTGCTGGCGGACGTCGATGACGTGCCCGGTGAGCTCGGAGAGCAGCACGTCGAGCGAGGTGCGGGCGACGGCCTCGGAGGAGAGCAGGCTGCCGGCCGGTTCCTGGCCGAAGGCCTTGGTGCGCATGGGGGTGGCAGTGCGCTCGGGGTTGACGCAGTTCACGCGGATGCCGTCGCCGGCCCACTCGTCGGACAGCGCCTGGGTGAGGTTCACCATGGCGGCCTTGGTCGAGGAGTAGAGGCTGTACTCGGCGCGGCCGCGGGTGTAGCTGCTGGAGGTGTACAGCAGCAGCTGGCCCTTGGTCTCGGCCAGGTACTTGTAGGCCGAACGGGCGATCTGCACCGGCGCCAGGTAGTTGACCTTGAGGGCTTCCTCGATGGTCGCGTTGTCGGTCTCGGCCAGCTTGCCGATGCGCAGCACCCCGGCGGTGTTGACGACGTAGTCGATCCGCCCGGACTCGCTGTACGCCCTGGACAGGGCGTCGTCGACCTCCTCCGGGTTCTCCACGTGGGTGCCGGTGGTGGAGCGGCCGAGGGCGTAGACGGTGGCGCCGTAGGACTCGGCGAGCTCGGCGATGTCCTTGCCGATGCCGTAGGAGCCGCCGAAGACGACGACGGTCCTGCCGGTCAGCAGCTCGCGGTAGACCTCCTCGCCGTACGGCTCGGGGGTTGCGGTGGAGGCCAGCTGGAACAACTTGTCGGCGATGAAGACGTCGACCGGCTGGGTGACCTTCATGTTGTACTCGTCGCCCGCGACGACGTGGATCGGCACGTCCGGCAGGTACTTGAGCACGACCGTGCAGTCGTCCGTGGCCTGGAAGTTCGGGTCGTTCGCCGCCACCTCGTAGGCGCGCCGGATCGTGGACAGCTTGAAGGCCTGCGGGGTCTGGCCGCGGCGCAGCCGGGAGCGGTCCGGGATCTCGGTGATGAACTCGCCGTCCTCGCCGTGCGTCCGGGTCACGATGATGGTGTCCGCGGACGGGATGGCGACGTCGACTGCCTGGTAGCGCTCGAGTGCCGCCACGCAGTCGTCGATGACGCGCTGCGAGAGCAGGGGGCGTACGGCGTCGTGGAAGAGGACGTTGACGTCCTCGCCGTCGGCCAGGCCCTCGCCCAGGGCGCTGATGGCGCGCTCGGTGGTCTCGTTCCTCGTGGAACCGCCCTCGATGATCCTGGAGACCTTCTTGAATCCGGCCTTGGCGACGATCTTCTCGATGTCGGGGACGTAGCCCGGCGCCATCAGCACGATGATGTCGTCGACGGAGTCGGCCTTCTCGAAGGTGGTCAGGGTGTGCTCGATGACTGCCTTGCCGGCGATCTTCAGCAGCTGCTTGGGGATCGACAGACCCACGCGCTGGCCGGTGCCACCGGCCAGGATCACTGCGGTGGTACGGGGCTTGGCTATGTGCTGGGACACAGAGGACCTACCTTGGGGCGACAGGGAACGGGAAAATGATCCCACTTGCGGTTACCGCGATGCAAGGTGAGCGCCCTTCGCTGCATATGTGCACGCCACCCGCCATTCATCTTGCACTGCTGGTGACGGGTAAGACGCATGAAGAAGCAGCGAGGATGCCCCCCGGAAATCCTGTGAGTAACTCCACAGGGGGCATCTCGTACCTGAGAGTGACGGCACTCCTGTGGGCAAACGGCCTCAGCGACGGCGCAGACGCTTCAGACATCGGTGTCCGAGTACCCGTACGAGCTCTTTCGACGACGTCTGGTGCACCCCGCGCACCGCGGGCCGGGCCGGCGTCCCGGCCGCCGCGGCGAGTGCCCCGTACAGGGCCTGAGCGGCCACCTCGGGCGCCATCCGGGCCTCGGCCGCCGCCTTGCGCGTGGCCGGTTCCGGTACGGTGGACAGCAGTCCCGGATCGCCGATGACACGTACACCCATCCCGGCGATCCGTCCGGCCATCTCGGCGCCGATCTCCGCGGCCGCCTCGAGGGCCCAGTCGGGTGTCGAGATCTTCACGTCCCGTGACGTCGGACTGCACGCGTTCTTCATATGCATGACCGCGCCGTTGCGAATGAGCTTGGAATAGAGCTCGTCCGGAAGGCCATTGCCGCGGAATTCCTTATTGAGATTCCGCAGCATTTCGGTCTCGGCGAGGGTGAGTGACCGATTCGCCGTGTCCGGAACCGGCCCCAGGAGACGCTCGGGAAGTCCGAGCAGCGCCTCGAAGGTCCGCAGCAGCCCCTCCCGGTCCCGGTCGTCCACCACGACGACGGTGACCCGGTCGGCGCCGACCACCCGCACCCACCGCTCGATGAGCCGGTCGTGCCGGTGGCGCCGCCAGAAGCTGGGGTTGGGCTGCTCGTACGGCGCCTTGCGCAGCATGTGGTGCAGCCAGTTCTCGTAGCCCATGCGCAGCCCGTTCTGCACGTACTGCTGCCACTGCGAGGGCATGATCCGCGCCAGCGGACGCAGCGTGACCAGGACGTGGACGCGGTCGCCGCCTAGCTGGTCGACGACCCGCCGGACGGTGTCGTCGTCGGGAGCGTCGGCGAAGAACTCGCTGCTGACCACCGAGGTCTTCCGCCCGGTGGCCGCCACCAGCTCCAGCAGCTTCGCCCAGTGCCGCTCGGTGGGCGTGGCGTCACCCATCATCCCGCCCCGCGAGCAGGCGGCGAGCACGGCTTCCATGGGGTGTCTGCTGGCCGCCGGGAACGCGACGCCGTACGCCGGCAGCTCGTCCTTGACGGCGAACAGCGCGCCCTGGATAGCGGTGGTGCCCGTTTTGTGCGGGCCGATGTGCAGCAGGCGGGTGCCGGGCGGCAGCGGAGCGGGATCCGCGGGGCCGTTCACCGGGGCGTCGTCTCTCGTACAGTCCGTCTCCATGGTCAAGGGACGGTAAGAGGAGTTCCTGAGGGCACGCTGAGAGGAGCCTGGGACACAGATGAGTCCCAGGCTCCGGTCACACCGAATTCACACTCTCAGGTTTCACACCGTGCGGACACCCGGCTTGCCGTCCGTGACCCGGAGCCTGGCGAGCGTGCTCGCGGTCGCCGTCGGCTGGACGACGGTGGACACGATCCGGACCTGGGCGTCGATGGCGCTGCGGCCGATGTCGAACAGGTGGTAGCCGCGGTGGGCGTCGATCAGCTTCCAGTGCGGGTTGTCGGCCCGCAGCGGGTCGAACTGGGCGTGGAAGGCGTCCTGGTCCTGGTCTCCGTTGCTGGAGATCGACGTACCGACGAACTCGGCGCCGACGACCGCCGAGGAGGGCTTGGCGAAGTCCCGCTTCAGATCGCTGATCATGGTGAGGTGCCGGTCGCCGCTGAGCACCACGGGGTTGCGGACCGACGCGAACTCCTTGAGCAGGGCGTTGCGTTCCGCCTGGTAGCCGTCCCAGGCGTCGTAGTACCACTGCTTGCCCGCGCCGGGCAGGATGTCCGTCTCGGCCATCATGATCTGCGAGGCGACCAGGTTCCAGCGGGTGGGGGAACCGTGCAGCGACTTCAGCAGCCACTTCTTCTGGTCGGCGCCGAGCATGGTGAGCGCGGGGTCCTGCGCGGCCTGCTGGCTGGTGACCTGGTCGCTGCGGTACTGCCGGGTGTCGAGCACGTTGAGCTTGGCGAGCTGTCCGAACTGGAGGCTGCGGTACATGCGGATGTGCGGCCCCGAGGGGATCGAGGTGGCCCGCACCGGCATGTGCTCGTAGTACGCCTGGTAGGCCGCGGTCAGCCGCGTCACGAACGCGTCGTGCGACTGCTTGTCGGGGTCCTGCGGGATCTCCCCGGCGAAGTCGTTGTCCACCTCGTGGTCGTCGAAGGTGACCACCCAGGGCGCGCGGGCGTGCATCCGCTTCAGGTCCGGGTCGCTGCGGTACTGGGCGTACCGGTTGCGGTACTGGGTGAGGGTGTACGGCTCCCCGCTGCCCTCGTGCCGCCGTACCGCCGTCGAGGAGGGCGCGGACTCGTAGATGTAGTCGCCGACGAAGAGGACGACGTCCGGGTCCTGCGCGAGCATGTCGGCGTACGGCGTGAAGTAGCCGTTCTGCCAGTTCTGGCAGGAGGCGAGCGCGAGGCGCAGGGAGGCGCCGGAGCTCAGGGGGTGGGGCGCGGTACGGGTACGGCCGACCGGCGAGATCTGCCCGTCGGCCTTGAAGCGGTACCAGTAGACGCGACCCGGCAGCAGTCCTCGTACATCCACATGAACGCTGTGCCCGTACTCGGGCCGGGCCTGGGCGGTGCCGCGGCGGACGGACTTGCCGAACTTCGCGTCGGTCGAGATCTCCCACTGCACGGAGACCGTCTCTTCGGGCATGCCCCCGCCGTGCAGCGGGTCAGGCGCCAGCCGGGTCCACAGCACGACACCGTCGTACAGCGGGTCACCGGAGGCCACACCGAGGCTGAACACGCCGTCGGGCAGCGGGGTTTGGGCCGCGCTCGCGGCCGTGGGGAGCCAGAGCTGCGCGGCGGCCGCGGCGCCGACGACGGCGGCACCGGCGGTCAGAAAGCGGCGGCGGTCGGGGGATCCGGCGGCCATCGGTGAACTCCCTTGCGTCGCGGGCAGGTCGGACGCAAGAAAGGTGGCATGGACAACCAGTCAGAACGCTGAACGGAAAAGCTCCCGTACATGTCAAACAGAAGACGAAAGCGAGGGAGCCGGAGAGCGGGAAGGAAAGAGGGAAGGGGAGGGGGGAAGAACAGGGCGCGAGGGCGGGTGCGCGAAGGACCCGCCGCGCACCTACCGCGGCGGGTCCCGATGCTGACGGCTCAGAAGGGCTCGAAGCCCTCGAACTCCGCTGCCGCCTCGTCCCGTTCAGCCTGCTTGTCCCGGCGCCGCTGGCTCGCGGGCCGCGGGGCGTCGAAGCGGTGGTCCTCACCGCGCCGGCCCAGCATCTCCGCACCGGCCATCACGGTCGGCTCCCAGTCGAAGACGACCGCGTTGTCCTCGGGACCGATCGCGACACCGTCGCCGGCCCGGGCGCCCGCCTTCATCAACTCCTCCTCCACACCGAGGCGGTTGAGCCGGTCGGCGAGGTAGCCGACGGCCTCGTCGTTGCTGAAGTCGGTCTGCCGCACCCAGCGTTCGGGCTTCTCGCCGCGGACCCTGAACAGGCCCTCGTCCTCGAGCGTGACGCTGAAGCCGGCGTCGTCCACGGCCTTGGGCCGGATGACGATCCGCGTGGCCTCCTCCTGGGGCTTGGCCGCCCGCGCCTTCCCGACCAGGTCGGCGAGCGCGAAGGACAGTTCCCTGAGCCCGAGGTGGGCGACGGCGGACACCTCGAAGACGCGGTAGCCGCGCGCCTCCAGGTCCGGCCGCACCATTTCCGCCAGTTCCTTGCCGTCCGGCACGTCGATCTTGTTGAGGACGACCATCCGGGGACGGTCGCCCAGCCCGCCGTACTGCCGCAGCTCCTCCTCGATGATGTCGAGGTCGGTGACCGGGTCGCGGTCGGACTCCAGGGTCGCCGTGTCCAGGACGTGCACCAGCACGCTGCACCGCTCCACGTGCCGCAGGAACTCGAGACCGAGCCCCCGGCCCTGGCTGGCGCCCGGGATGAGACCCGGCACGTCGGCGATGGTGTACACGGTCGAACCGGCGGTCACGACACCGAGGTTGGGCACGAGGGTGGTGAAGGGGTAGTCGGCGATCTTCGGCTTCGCTGCGGAGAGCACGGAGATCAGCGAGGACTTGCCGGCACTCGGATATCCGACGAGCGCCACGTCCGCGACGGTCTTCAGCTCCAGTACGACGTCGTGCAGGTCGCCCGGCTCGCCGAGCAGCGCGAACCCGGGCGCCTTGCGGCGGGCGGACGCGAGCGCCGCGTTGCCCAGACCGCCGCGGCCGCCCTGGGCGGCGACGAAGGAGGTGCCGTGTCCGACGAGGTCCGCCAGCACGTTCCCCGCCCTGTCGAGGACGACGGTGCCGTCCGGCACGGGGAGGACCAGGTCCTGACCGTCCTTGCCCGACCGGTTGCCGCCCTCGCCCGGCTTGCCGTTCGTGGCCTTGCGGTGCGGGGAGTGGTGGTACTCGAGAAGCGTGGTGACCGACTGGTCGACGGTCAGGATGACGTCACCGCCGCGCCCGCCGTTGCCCCCGTCGGGGCCGCCGAGCGGCTTGAACTTCTCACGGTGGACGGAGGCACAGCCGTGACCTCCGTTACCCGCGGCGACATGCAGTTCGACGCGGTCCACGAAGGTGGTCATGGTAGGTGCCTCCAGCACTGCGAAAACATACGGATGTGTCTTACTGCCTAACACGCGAAAGGCGGACCCGCCTTCCCGCACGGGAAGTGAGGTCCGCCTCGCGAAAGCTTCCGATCAGCCGACTCTGACGAATCAGGCGACCGGAACGATGTTCACGACCTTGCGGCCGCGGTGGGTGCCGAACTGCACCGAACCGGCCTGCAGCGCGAACAGCGTGTCGTCGCCACCGCGGCCGACACCGGCGCCCGGGTGGAAGTGGGTGCCACGCTGGCGGATCAGGATCTCACCCGCGTTGACGACCTGACCGCCGAAGCGCTTCACGCCGAGCCGCTGGGCATTGGAGTCGCGACCGTTCCGGGTGGACGATGCGCCCTTCTTGTGTGCCATTTCTCCTCAGTCCCTTACTTCGCAGCCGCGGGGATCTCAGTGACCTTGATCGCCGTGTACTGCTGGCGGTGGCCCTGACGACGGCGGTAGCCGGTCTTGTTCTTGTAGCGAAGGATGTCGATCTTGACGCCCTTGTGGTGGTCCACGACCTCGGCCTGGACCTTGATGCCGGCCAGCACCCACGGGTCGCTGGTCACAGCGTCGCCGTCGACAACGAGCAGGGTCGAGAGCTCGACCGTGTCGCCAACCTTGGCAGTGGAAATCTTGTCAACCTCAACGATGTCGCCGACAGCAACCTTGTGCTGGCGACCACCGCTGCGCACGATGGCGTACACGCGGATCTCACTCTCTCGCTCGGGAACGGCACCCCCGCAGTCCAGCCGACCGGCATGCGGGCGGCCTCTCCGGGGCACCCAGCGCCCTGGAGGATGAGGTTTACGGGGATGTGGCGTGCCTCGAGGACACGCCGACGGTCAAGACTACGTGGCCTGCCACGAAGGGGTCAAACCGAGCCGACGGCCCCCCGCCCCGGGGCGGGGGGCCGTCGGCCGGATCACTCCTCGGTCGAGGCCGAGACGCTCGACACGCTCTGCTCGGCCGCCACGGTCTTCTTCGACGCGGCCTTCTTGGCCGTCGTCTTCTTGGCGGCGGTCTTCTTGGCGGCGGTCGTCTTCGCCGCCGTCTTCTTCGCGGCCGCCGTCTTCTTGGTGGCGGTGGTCGCGGCCTTCTTCGCCGTGGCCTTCTTGGCCGTCTTGCGGGCGGCCGTCTTCTTGGCCGGAGCGGCCTCCGGCTCCTCGGCGGCGGGCGCCGCCTCGGCCTCGGCGACCGGCTCGGCCGCGGGGGCCTCGGTGCCGTCCGCGGCGGCCGACGGGACGACCACGACGGCCGCCTCGTCGGACGCGGTCGGCGCGGTGGCCTTGCGCACGGCACGGCGCCGCGGGCGGGCGGGAGCCGCACTCTCGGCGACCTCGGCGGCCGGCTCGGCCTCGGGCTGCTCCACCGCGGCGGCCTCGGCCTCGGCCTCGGCGGGTGCCGACTCCACGACCGTCACGACGGCGGCCTCGGCCCCGGCGGGCGAACCGGCCGGCGCGGACACCTTGCGGGTGGCGCGCCGCCGGGTACGGCCCTTGGGCGCGGCCTCCTCGACGGCCGGGGCCTCGGCGGCGGGCGCCTGCGCGGCAGGAGCCTCGACGACCGGGTCCTCCACGGCGACCGGCTCGGCCTGGGCGGCGACCGCCTCGGCCGGCTGCACCGGCCGCTCGGCCTCCGCCTCGGCGGTGACGTCCTGCGCGGTGGGCACCACCGCGGACACCTCGTCAGCCGCCTCGACGGACGCGTCCGCGGGCGCCTCGAAGCCGCCCGACCTGCGCGACCCGCCGCCCCTCGGCGCACCGGCCGGAGCGGACGCCCGGCGGCCGCTCCTGCGACGGCCGCGCCCACGGGAGGCCGCGGCCTCCGCCTCGGCGACGCTGCTGTACAGCTCCTCGTCCAGGGCGAAGTCGGGGGCGGACAGCGCGACCGGCTCGGCCACCTCGGCGGCGACCTCGGCCTCGCTCTCGGCCTCCTCGTCGAGGCTCACCAGCGGTTCGGCGACCTCGGTGGCCACGGCGGCCTCGTGCTCGTGCTCATGGGCGTCGCCGCCACGACCGCGCTTCTTGCGCTTGCCGCCACCGCCGCCACCGGCGGCGGTCGGCTGCTCCATGTGGACGATGACACCGCGCCCGTTGCAGTGGACACAGGTCTCGGAGAACGACTCCAGCAGGCCCTGGCCGACCCGCTTGCGGGTCATCTGCACGAGCCCCAGCGAGGTCACCTCCGCCACCTGGTGCTTCGTACGGTCGCGGCCCAGGCACTCCAGGAGGCGCCGCAGCACCAGGTCCCGGTTGGACTCCAGCACCATGTCGATGAAGTCGATGACGATGATGCCGCCGAGGTCGCGCAGCCGCAGCTGGCGCACGATCTCCTCGGCCGCCTCCAGGTTGTTCCGGGTGACCGTCTCCTCGAGGTTGCCGCCCTGGCCGGTGAACTTGCCGGTGTTGACGTCGACGACGACCATCGCCTCGGTCCGGTCGATCACCAGCGAACCGCCGCTGGGCAGCCAGACCTTGCGGTCCAGGGCCTTGGCGAGCTGCTCGTCGATCCGGTACGTGGCGAAGACGTCGACCTCGGAGGTCCACTTCGACAGCCGGTCGGCGAGGTCCGGGGCGACGTGCGAGACGTACCCGTGGATCGTCGACCAGGCCTCGTCGCCGCTGACGACGACCTTGGAGAAGTCCTCGTTGAAGATGTCGCGCACGACCCGGACGGTCATGTCCGGCTCGCCGTACAGCAGCGTCGGCGCGTTGCCGTTCTTGGCCTTCTTCTGGATGTCCTCCCACTGCTCCTGCAGCCGCTCGACGTCCCGGCGCAGCTCGTCCTCGCTCGCGCCCTCGGCGGCGGTGCGCACGATGACACCCGCGTCCTCGGGGACGATCTTCTTGAGGATGGTCTTCAGCCGGGCCCGCTCGGTGTCGGGCAGCTTGCGGCTGATGCCGGTCATCGAGCCCTCGGGCACGTACACGAGGTAGCGGCCCGGCAGCGAGACCTGGCTGGTCAGACGCGCGCCCTTGTGCCCGATCGGGTCCTTCGTCACCTGGACGAGGACCGACTGGCCCGACTTGAGGGCGGCCTCGATGCGGCGCGGCCCGCCCGCCATGCCGAGCGCCTCGAAGTTGACCTCACCGGCGTAGAGCACCGCGTTGCGGCCCTTGCCGATGTCGATGAAGGCGGCCTCCATCGACGGCAGCACGTTCTGGACCTTGCCCAGGTAGACGTTGCCGACGTACGAGGTGGCCTGCTCCTTGTTGACGTAGTGCTCGACGAGCACGCCGTCCTCCAGGACGCCGATCTGCGTGCGCTCACCGCTCTGCCGGACGACCATCACCCGCTCGACGGCCTCGCGGCGGGCCAGGAACTCGGCCTCGGTGATGATCGGGACGCGTCGGCGCCCCTGCTCACGGCCTTCCCGTCGGCGCTGCTTCTTCGCCTCGAGCCGGGTCGAGCCCTTGATGGACTGCACCTCGTCGGACGGCTCGCTGGGCTTGCGCGGCTCCCGGACCTTGACGACGGTCCGCTCGGGGTCGCCGTCGCCCGGCTCGGCGTCGGCGGAGGTGTCACCGGCACGGCGACGACGGCGCCGGCGACGACGGCTGCCCGCGGTCGAGCCCCCGGCCGCGTCGTCCGCGTCCTCGGCGTCCTCCGCGTCCTCGTCGTCCTGCTCGGCGGTGTCCTCGGCGTCCTGCCCGGCCTGCTCGGTGGCGAACTCCTCGGACTCGGCGTCCTCACCGTCGGCGGCCTCGCCCCTGCGACGGCGGCGGCCCCCGCGGCGACGGCGGCGGCGCGAGCCGGTCTCCTCGGTCTCGTCGTCCCCGTCGGCGGTGTCCTCCGCGGGCTCCTCGGCCTCCTCGGGCTCCGGCTCCTCCTCGGCGACGGGCGCGGCGGGCGACGACGGGGCGGCGGTCCCGGTCTCCTCGGCCGGGGCGGCGCCCCGGCGGCGACGGCGACGGCGCGAACCGGCCGACTCCTCCGCCGCGGTCTCCGCGGGCTCCTCCACGACGTCCACGACGGCCTCGGGCTCGGCCTCCTCGGGCTCCTCGGTCACGGCGGCGGCGGCCTCCGCGGCGGCCCGCTGCGGCGTCTGGAACTGGGGCTCGGCGAACACGGGCGCCTGGAACACGGCGACCGCGGGACGAGCGGGGCGACGCGGCGCGTCTCCCTCGCCGTTGCCCTTCACGGGCTCGGGCGCGGAGAACCCGACGGCGGCACGGCGCACGACCCGCCGCCGCGGCCGCCGACCACCGGCGTCCTCCTCGGCGGGGGCCTGGGAGACGGCGGTCTGGAAGCCGGGTCCGTCGGAGACCTTGTCCTGGGCGGCCTTGTCCTCGGCGGCCTTGTCCTCGGGGACCTCCGCCTCGACGAGGGTCCGGGCGGCGGCCTCGGAAGTCTCGGCACCGGCCGTGGCCTCGGCGGGCGCGGTCACCCGGCGCGTGGCCCTGCGACGGGCGCGCGGCGCGGGAGCGGCCGGCGGCTCCTCGGCGGCCTGCGCGGAGCCGGCCTCGGCCGGCACCTCGGCGGCGGGTTCCTCGACGGCGGCGGCCTCGCTCGGCACCGGAGCCCCGGCCGGGGCGGAGGCGCGGCGGGTGGCCCGGCGGCGGGTACGGGGCGCGGGAGCGGCCTCGGTCACCTCGGCGACCGGCGCGCTCTCCTCGGCGGCCTCGGCCGCGGGGGCGGCGGCGGGCACCACGGTCTCGGCGGTCTCAGCGGCCTCGCCCGGCACGGGAGCCCCGGCGGGCGCGGACGCCCGGCGCGTCGCGCGGCGCCGTGTACGCGGCGCGGGAGCGGCTTCGGCGGCCGCTTCGGCCTCCGTGTCCACTGCGGTCTGTGTGCTTGCTGCGGCCTCTGCGGCCTCTGCGCCCTCTGCGGTCACAACGGCCTCTTCCGTCTCTTCGGCCTCTTCGACCGTGATGTCCTCTGCCGCCAGCTGCTCGGCGGTCTCCACGGCCGGTATGGCCGGCGCGGTGATCTCGGCCGGGGCCTCGCCGGTGCCGGCCGGCGGACCCGCCGGGCGGGAAGCGGCACGGCGCCGACGACGCGGCGGCAGGGTGTCGCTGGGGCTGTTGTTCTGGTCTTCGGAACCCTGGGTGGGTTCGGTCGGTTCGAGCATGCGGGTGTATCTCCCGTCAGGCTCCCGGGCGCCGCACTGGTCCGGCGCCGATCACGAGGGATCGGTCTCCGTTGACGTCCGCGGCTCACGCGACGCGCGGTGCCGCCGTCCGGGGTGCGGGCGCCGCACGGGAGCTCTCTGTGTCCTGTCTCGCCGGTTCCGTACGCCATGTTGCGCACGGCCTGGCGAAAGTCTTGTGGTCGGTGCGCTGCCCGACCCAGGTGGCTCCCGAGTCCGAGGGCGGCGCTACGACGTCCGTCCCTGTGGGGGACCTTCCTTACACCGGCGCCTTCGCGGCGGCAGTCGGATCGGCCGTTGTGTCGGCCCCGGCTGCCTCGCGGTCGGGCGCGAGCGGGTCGGTCACCGCGCCGGTCTCTTCATCGAGCAGCCCCTGCGCCAGCCTGGTCACCGCTGCGGGGACCGGCGGCGCCAGGTCGGCCACGGCGCGGAGACCGGACAGGACGTCGTCGGGTCGTACGGCAGGCGTCACGTGCCGAACAACCAGCCGCAGTATCGCACAGGGCTGGTCGGTCGGCCTATCAGCCGTTTCACTCCGTGTTTCAAGTTGTCGTGTTTCGGGTTGCCGCGTTTCGAGCCGCACGACCGCCGGGCGGGCGTCGAAGGTGCGCATGCCGTTCTTGGTCATGCGCTGGACCTCGACCGACTCGGCGGCGTCGAAGGCCCGGACGGCTCGTTCGGCGTCGGCCGGGTCCACTCCGTCGAGCCGCAGCTCCCACAGAGAGGCCGTGAGCCGGTCCGCCAGACCCGAGGTACGGGCCTCGACGGCGTCGACGATGTCGAGCCCGGTGGGCAGCGACTCGTCGAGCAGAAGCCTCAGCTTCTCCGGGTCGCGCGCCACGGTGAGCGCGATCTCCAGGTACTCCGCCTCACTGCCCGTGCCGGTGGGTGCGGCATTGGCGTACGACACCTTCGGGTGCGGCGTGAACCCCGCCGAGTACGCCATCGGCACCTCGGCACGGCGCAACGCGCGCTCGAAGGCGCGCTGGAAGTCACGGTGGCTGGTGAACCGGAGGCGGCCGCGCTTCGTGTAACGCAGTCGGATGCGCTGCACAGCGGGTGCGGGCGGCGGACCTTCGGGCTGTCGCTTGCCCAGTGTCGTTCAGTCCTTCGTGAGTTTCGTGAGAGCGGTCGTACTGCTATCAAGAGTACGTGTGCCGAGCGGCCCCGGTTCCCGCCGGAGCACCGCTTCCCTCTCCCGTGGCTCCCCGGACACGAACCGCTCAGTGGATCAGGTCGCCCACCAGAGCACGGATGCGCCGCTCGATCTCGTCGCGGATCGGGCGAACGGCGTCGACGCCCTGGCCGGCCGGGTCGTCGAGTTGCCAGTCGAGGTACCGCTTCCCCGGGAAGACGGGGCAGGTGTCACCACACCCCATCGTGATGACCACGTCGGACGCCCGCACCGCCTCGGCCGTCAGAACCTTCGGGGTCTCGGCGGAGATGTCGATGCCCACCTCCTTCATGGCGTCCACGACCGCCGGATTGACGGCGTCGGCAGGGGCGGAACCCGCCGAACGGACCTCGACCTCCTCCCCCGCGAGGTGGGTGAGGAAGGCGGCAGCCATCTGGGACCGCCCGGCGTTGTGCACGCAGACGAACAGGACAGAAGGACGCTGGGGGGAGTCGTTCATGACGGTGTCTTTCCTCGGACGGGTGATTCAGGGGGCGGAAGCGGCGAGCTCGGTTTCGTCGTCCGGCACGGCGACCGCGGCGGCGGTCCCGGACGGCACGGCGGAGCCGAACAGCAGCCCCACCAGGCCCAGGCCGACCGCGGCGCCCGCCAGTTGAGCGGCGATGAACGGCAGGACGGAGGCCGGAGCGATCCCGGCGAACGTGTCGGTGAACGTCCGGCCGATGGTCACCGCCGGGTTGGCGAAGGACGTGGACGAGGTGAACCAGTACGCGGCCCCGATGTAGGAGGCCACGGCCGCCGCGGCGAAGCGCCCTTGGCCCGTCCGGTTCAGACCGAAGATCAGCAGAACGAGCCCGGCGGTGGCGACGGCCTCCCCCAGCCACAGATGGCCCGCGGAGCGGTCGTGGGTGGACCACTTCACCAGCGGTTCGGCGAACATCGCGTCGGCCAGGACCGCGCCCCCGACGGCCCCCGCGATCTGAGCCGGAATGTACGCGATCACCTCGCGCGGTGTCGGCCCGTCCCCGCCGCGACGACCTGCGAACCATGCCGCGAGGGTGACGGCCGGGTTGAAGTGCGCGCCGGAGACCGGCCCGAGGAGCACGATCAGCACTCCCAGGCCGAAGACCGTGGAAATCGAGTTGGCGAGCAGCTGGACGCCCACGTCACGTGAGAGTTCCGTCGCCTGGACACCGGAGCCGACGACCACGGCCACCAGTACGGCCGTCCCCACTCCTTCGGCGGCGACGCGCCGGCCGAGAGGCGCGCTCACGCGGGCTCCTTGGCGGAGTGCGGCACGGCCAGGAATCCTGCCAGGCGGTCGAGGACACCCGGCGACACCCAGTAGTAGACCCAGGTCCCGCGGCGCTCGCAGTCGATGAGCCCGGCCTGCCGGAGCAGCTTCAGGTGGTGGGAGATCGTCGGCTGCGCCAGGTCGAAGGCCGGCGTCAACTCGCACACGCAGACCTCGCCTCCGTCCCGCGAGGCGATCATCGACATCAGCCTCAGGCGCACCGGGTCGCCCAGCGCCTTGAAGATCTTCGCCAGGTCGGCCGCCCGCTCTTCGTCCAGCGGCGCCGAGGCCAGCCCCTGGCAGCAGGCGCCGTCCGCGTCCCGGCCGAGGATCGTCAGCTCTTGTTTCGACATGCCTCTATGTTGACGTTTTTCAATCCAAGGCGCAAGGTTGAATCAACGAACGTCAATACAAGCCGTTCAGGGCACCGCCATGCCCAGCCATCCAGGAGTGACACATGTCCGAACAGACCACCGACCTACGGGAAACCGTTCGCCAGCGCTATGCGGCGGCAGCCGTACAGGTCACCGAAGGCGCAACCGCCTGTTGCGGGCCCCGGCCCGTCGAGGTCGACGAGAACTTCGGCTCGGCCCTCTACGCCACCGAAGAGCGCGACACCCTGCCCGCCGAGGCCGTGGCCGCCTCCCTCGGCTGCGGAAACCCGACCGCCGTCGCCGAACTGCGCGAGGGCGAACGCGTCCTCGACCTGGGCTCCGGCGGGGGTATCGACGTCCTGCTCTCCGCCCGCCGCGTCGGCCCCACCGGCAAGGCGTACGGCGTCGACATGACCGACGAGATGCTCGCCCTGGCGATCGCCAACGCGGACAAGGCCGGCGCGACGAACGTGGAGTTCCTCAAGGGCACGATCGAGGCGATCCCCCTGCCCGCGCACACCGTCGACGTCGTGATCTCCAACTGCGTGATCAACCTGTCCACCGACAAGGCCGCCGTCTTCGCCGAGACCTACCGCGTGCTCAGGCCCGGCGGCAGGATCGGCGTGTCCGACGTGGTCGCCGACGACTCCCTGACCCCCGAGCGGCGGGCGGAACGCGGTGACTACGCGGGATGCATCGCGGGCGCGCTCTCCTTCGCCGAATACCGCGCGGGACTGGAAGCCGCGGGATTCACGGACATCGAGATCAGGCCGACGCACACCGTCGCCGACGGAATGCACTCGGCCGTCGTCCGTGCCTCCAAGCCGGCCGCTTCCGAGCCCGGCGCCCAGGCGGCCGCACCGACCGACGCCTGCTGCGGAGTGAACGCCTGCTGCACCGATGACGAGACACCGGCGGACCCGGGTGCGAGCGTCAGCGCCGCGAAGGCGGCATCGGGCTGCGGCTGCCAGAACCGACAGACATGACCGAGCCGGTGACGGTGAGCGGCTCTTCCCCGCATCACGCGGCCTCGCGCGCGCCGACCCAAGGATCACGGCGGCGGGGTTGACGCACCTCGCATGTGAGTGGTTAATTACTTTCATGGAATCGAGGACACGGCAGCGCTCCACCGCCGAGGAGCGCCGGGCGACGGTCATGCACACGGCGATCAAAGCGTTCGCCGAGCGCGGGTACTACGGGACCTCGACGATGGACGTGGCCAAGGCCGCCGGCATCTCACAGGGGTACCTGTACCGGCTGTTCAAGGACAAGGAGACGCTGTTCGCGGCCCTGGTCGACCACTGCTCGGACCGCCTGAGAGAGGCCGCCGCCTCGGCGGCGGCGTCGGTGCAGAGCACCGATCCGGACGCGGTCCTGGAGGCGATGACGGCCTCGTACGACGACGTCATCGCCGACCGGGACGTCCTCATGATCCTCATGCACGCCCAGTGCAGCGCGAGTGAGCCGGTCATCGGCGAGGCGGTGCGCACCTGCTACGCCAAGCAGGTCGAGTACGTCCGCGCGGTCTCCGGCGCCTCGGACGGGCAGATCCGCCGCTACTTCGCCGACGGCCTGCTCAGCAACGTCATGGTGGCGATCGCCGCCGCCTCCCTCGACTCCCCCTGGGCGCGCACGCTGCGCGCCTAGCCGACGGCGTCCACGGGCCGCTCCCGAGCGGCCCCTTTCTTTCACCCATCATGTAAGCGGTCAACCACTTACTCAAGAGAGGCTGTCCCCCCATGCCGTTCCCCTCCCCCCGCCGCGGGACCGGGCTGCTACTGGCCCTGCTCGCGTTCGCCCAGTTCATCAGCGCCATCGACTACAACATCGTCTACGTCGCCGTGCCGGAGATCGGCCGCGAAGTCGGCTTCGACGCACACAGCCTGCAATGGGTCGTCAGCGGCTACGCCGTCGCCTTCGGCGGCTTCCTACTGCTGGGCGGCCGCGCCGCCGACCTCCTCGGACAACGCCGCATGTTCGCCACCGCCCTCACCCTCTACGGCCTGTCCTCCCTGGCCGGCGGACTCGCCACCGACCCCGGACTCCTCGTGGCCGCCCGCGCGGTCCAGGGTCTCGGCGGCGCCCTCCTGCTGCCCGCCACCCTCTCCCTCATCGCCACCACCTTCACCGAAGGCACCGCCCGCAACCGGGCGCTCGCGATCTGGGGCGCCGCCGGAGCCGTCGGCCTGGCACTCGGCTCCCTCCTGGGCGGCATCCTGACCAACTACCTCGGCTGGGAAGCCGTCTTCTACGTCAACGTCCCCCTCGCCCTGGGCGCATCCGCCGCGGCCTTCGCCATCATCCCCAAGGACGCGCGGCGCGAGCGCGGCCGCAGCTTCGACCTGACCGGCTCCCTGACCGCAACCGTCGGCTTCACCGCCCTCGTCTTCGCCGTCGTCCAGGGCCCCGAAGCCGGCTGGACCTCCACCCAGACCCTCGCCGCACTCCTGGCCGGCATCCTGTTCATCGGGCTCTTCCTGCTCATCGAGGCCCGCACCACCCACCCCCTGATGCCACTGCGCCTGTTCCGCAACCGCAGCCTGGTCGCCGCCATGGGCATCACCTTCGTCTTCATGGGCACCTTCGGCGCCCAGTACTACTTCTTCACCGTCTACCTGCAGAACGTCCGCGGCTACGGCGCCCTGGCCACCGGCCTGGCCTTCCTGCCCGCCGCACTGGTCGGCATGGCCGGCAGCAAGCTCAGTGAGAAGCTGCTCGGCAAGGCGGGCACCCGCACCACCATCATCACCGGCATGCTCCTGGGCGCCGTCGGCATGGCCGTCCTCGCCCTGGCGATGTCCCCCGGCGGCAGCTACCCGGCCCTGCTGCCCGGCGTCGTCCTGCTCAGCCTCGGCCAGGGCATCGCCTGGACCGCGATGTTCGTCGCCGCCGGAACCGGAGTCGACGCCCACCACCAGGGCATCGCCTCCGCCATGGCCTCCACCACCCAGCAGATCGGCTCCGCCGTCGGCCTGGCCATCCTGGTCGCCGTCGCCAACTCCGGCGTCCACACCACCACCGGCCCCGACCTCGTCCCCGGCCTGCGCACCGCAGGATTCACCGCCGCCGCCCTCACCCTCCTCGGCGTCGGAATCGCCCTCACCCTGCGCCGGCCCGCCCCCACCCGGTCAACACCCACCGCGGGGCACACGAAGCAGAAGCAACAGACGGAAAGCGGCATCTCCGCCTGAGCCACGACACCGCCCAGCACGGGGGGATGGGCGACGATGTTCGGGCAGGCACGGTCCCGCTCGGTTCTCATGGGTCTCGACGACCACATGATCACCGGCGCCGTGCCTGCTCTGCCCTGTCAGCAAGCCGACGGACGCTCATCCAGGATCGAGGCTAGTAGCCCAGCCTCCAGTTCTGGTACCCACCGCCGTTGCAGCCGAGTACATAGGCGGATCCGGCGGCATTGCTGTCCAGGCATTGGGTGCTGTTGAAGAAGCTCTGGAGCTGCAAAACGTCCCAAGATCCGGCAGCGATCCAGAGAGCGTTGCTGGAATTATTGCAGTTGGAGGTGGCAAGTTGGTTCTGTGCGGTCAGGTACAGGCACAGTCCGGTTGCTTTGTTGTGCACCTCGACCACGTCATAGAAATAGTGCGCAACGAAGACCGGCTCCCAGGTTTGGTAGTCGTTTCCCTGCTGGCAAGGAAGCGTGTACACCTCGCCGTTGTGGTTGCTGTCCAGGCAGCGCCCGGTCTGCCAGTTGCGCAGGAAGTTCTGCCCGACGTATGCGGACGCGGGACCCGCACTCACGAACGAGAGCCCCAGGGACAGCCCGAGAGCGAGAGCCGTCACCCATCCGCGGATCGCGAAACGCCCCAGGAACGAGGTCCGGGTACGCGTCTTAGCGCCACCCACCCCTTCCACCTGCCCCATATCGGAGCTCTCCGCATAGGTCATGTCAAATTCCTTCCGCCGGCAGCCGCTTTACAGAAACCGCGATGGACCCGCTGACCCGCTGTTATCTTGCTCGCCGTGGTCAGCAATGATGCTATGCAGTCCCTGAACTCAACGCTGTCTTCAAAGTGCGGTCAGTTATCGGGATATTGCGCAGTCCGGAACCGTGCAGCTGATCACCGGTATCAGCCCTGGAACACCGCCGCGCCGGCTGGGTCGGCTTCCAATAGGTGACGCGAAATCCGCCGGATCCAGCGCGTGGTCGTCCGTCACCGCCGCACCTTCAGAACCCCGAGCGCCCCGAACGCTGCGGCCACCGCATCTGCAACGCCTCACTCACCCCGCTCCCCCGGTTCAGCTGGTGGAAGCGCTCTTCCTGACCGTCGACGCCAGCGCCTTCCGCCGCTGTTGCCAGTAGCCCTCAGGCGCGCCGCCGGGACAGGGTCAGCCTGCGTCGCTGTCGGTCGACGTCCGTGACCATGACCGAGACCTCATCGCCGATCTGCACAACGCCGTCCGGAACGCTCACGGGCTCCGCGCTGAGCTCGGGCAGCGGGACCAGGCCCTCAACCCCATCCGCCACCTGGACGAAGACGCCGAACGGGACCAGCTTGGTCACCCGCCCACGCAGTGTCCGGCCCACCGCGAGGCCGTCCGCGCACACCGTAAAGGGGTCGGGCTGCATCGCCCGCAAGGACAGCCGGGCCTCCCCGTTCCAGGTGTCGAACTGCAGGAACTCGCACGACACGCGCTCGCCGATCTCAACGACCTCTGACGCCGCCTCAAAACGCCGCCAGGACAGCTCGGGATGCGTGATGAAGCCGACGCCGGGATAGACCGGATGGTCAGGACCCTCGTCCAGCGCCACGAACACGCCGAACCGCTCGATCGCCGCCACCGTGCCGGCCAGGATCTCACCGCAACGAAGCCGCTTGAGGAATGCCCAGAGTTCCGGGTTCTCGGTGGCCGCCATCGACAGCCGTACCCGACCCGCATCCGGATCAACGGCGATCACCTCGGCGGTGATCCGCTGCCCGACCACCGCGACCTCGGCAGGACGCCGGCGCCAGGAAGCGTCCAACGACCCCACCACCCCGAGCGGGCGCGCCACGTAGCCGTCCAGGATCACCGAGACCCCGGAACGAGTGATCTCCGCGACCGTCCCAGTACAGAGATCACCAACACGGATCGCTGCCAGAAACCTCCTGACGGCCTCATCAGCCGACGCTTCCCCCATGGCGCTCAGGCTCCCACAAGGAAGCTAGACCCGCTCCCGCCCTCCCCCGCTTCAGCCCGCCGGAGTCGCGCTCTTCACCGTCAGCGGCAGCAACTTCCTGCCCGTCGGGCCGATTTGGATCGTGGTGTCCATCGCGGGACACACCCCGCAATCGAAGCAAGGCGTCCAGCGGCAGTCCTCGACCTCTGTCTCGTCGAGGGCGTCCTGCCAGTCCTCCCAGAGCCAGTCCTTGTCGAGGCCGGAGTCCAGGTGGTCCCAGGGCAGGACCTCCTCGTAGCCGCGCTCGCGGGTGGTGTACCAGTCGACGTCCACGCCGAAGGGTGCGAGGGCCTTGTCGGCGCAGGCCATCCAGCGGTCGTAGGAGAAGTGCTCGCGCCAGCCGTCGAAGCGGCCGCCGTCCTCGTAGACCGCGCGGATGACGGCACCGATGCGGCGGTCGCCGCGGGAGAGCAGGCCCTCGACGATGCCGGGCTTGCCGTCGTGGTAGCGGAAGCCGATGGAGCGGCCGTACTTCTTGTCGCCGCGGATCTTGTCCCGGAGCTTTTCGAGGCGGGCGTCCGTCTCCTCCGCCGAGAGCTGCGGGGCCCACTGGAAGGGGGTGTGGGGCTTGGGGACGAAGCCGCCGATGGAGACCGTGCAGCGGATGTCGTTGGAGCGGGAGACCTCGCGGCCCTTCTGGATGACGTTCATCGCCATGTCGGCGATCTGCAGGACGTCCTCGTCGGTCTCCGTCGGCAGGCCGCACATGAAGTACAGCTTCACCTGGCGCCAGCCGTTGCCGTAGGCCGTCGCGACCGTCCTGATCAGGTCCTCCTCCGAGACCATCTTGTTGATGACCTTGCGCATGCGTTCCGAGCCGCCTTCGGGCGCGAAGGTGAGGCCGGAGCGGCGGCCGTTCCTCGTCAGCTCGTTCGCGAGGTCGACGTTGAAGGCGTCGACACGGGTGGAGGGGAGGGACAGGCCGATCTTGTCCTCTTCGTAGCGGTCGGCCAGGCCCTTGGCGATGTCACCGATCTCCGAGTGGTCCGCGGAGGACAGGGAGAGGAGGCCGACCTCCTCGAAGCCGGTCGCCTTCAGGCCCTTCTCGACCATGTCGCCGATGCCCGTGATGGAGCGCTCGCGGACCGGGCGGGTGATCATGCCGGCCTGGCAGAAGCGGCAGCCGCGCGTGCAGCCGCGGAAGATCTCCACCGACATGCGCTCGTGGACGGTCTCGGCGAGCGGGACCAGGGGCTGCTTGGGGTAGGGCCACTCGTCGAGGTCCATGACGGTGTGCTTGGAGACCCGCCACGGGACGCCCGACTTGTTGGGGACCACGCGGGCGATACGGCCGTCGGGAAGGTACTCGACGTCGTAGAACGCCGGGATGTAGAACCCGCCCGTCTTCGCGAGGCGGAAGAGGACCTCCTCGCGGCCGCCGGGGCGGCCCTCGGCCTTCCACTCCTTGATGATCCGGGTCATGTCGAGCACGGCCTGCTCGCCGTCGCCGATGACCGCCGCGTCGATGAAGTCGGCGATCGGCTCGGGGTTGAAGGCCGCGTGGCCGCCCGCGAGGACGATCGGGTCGTCGAGTGTGCGGTCCCGGGACTCCAGCGGGATGCCGGCCAGGTCCAGGGCGGTCAGCATGTTGGTGTAGCCGAGCTCGGTGGAGAAGGACAGGCCGAACACGTCGAACGCCTTCACCGGGCGGTGGCTGTCCACCGTGAACTGCGGGACGCCGTGCTCCCGCATCAGCGCCTCCAGGTCCGGCCAGACGCTGTAGGTGCGCTCGGCGAGGACGCCCTCCTGCTCGTTCAGCACCTCGTAGAGGATCATGACGCCCTGGTTGGGCAGGCCGACCTCGTAGGCGTCCGGGTACATGAGCGCCCAGCGGACGTCGCACGACTCCCAGGGCTTGACCGTGGAGTTGAGCTCGCCTCCGACGTACTGGATCGGCTTCTGCACGTGCGGGAGCAAGGCTTCGAGCTGTGGGAAGACCGACTCGACAGACATCGCGGCGTTACCTTCGTGAGCTGAGCTGACAGGGCTGGCTGACAGTGCTGACTGACAGGGGTGACCATCTAGCGTAACGCGCCCAGCCGGCTCCCCCGCCCGCACGAGCCCCGGCCGGGCTCCGGTACCGGAGCCCTGGGGCGTGTTTCGAAAGTCCCGCCTGCCTGGCGACGCTACTTTCGAAACACGCCCTAGACGTCCATCGAGTCGCTGGTCTTCTTCCACTCCCCCGGCACGGTCTCCTCCACCCGCTCCGCACGCCGTTCCTCACGCGCGTACAGCACGCCGTAGGTGAAGGCGCTCTCGCCCGCCGCGTGGGCCACGGCGGACAGCTCGCGCAGGGTCGTCCGGGCCATGACGCTGTCCTGGTGGTCGCCGAGCAGGCTCTGCAGCGACTTCATCGACTTCACCAGGTCCTTGGCCGCACCGCCGAGGGCGGGGCGGGCCGTCTCGGCCGCGTAGCGGGTCCGCTTGGCCTTCTTGCGGGCCTCGTGCAGCGCGAGGTCGCGGTCGGTGCCGGGCGGCTGCCCGACGGCCTCTTCGACCAGCGCGGAGACCTTCGCGAAGTCCTTGCGGACGGCTTCGGCGAGCACCTTCTCCGGTTTGCGGGCCGCCGCCTTCCGCAGGGGCGGATCCGCGGCCACGGCGTCCAGGCGGTCGAGGAGTGTCAGATAGCGCTCGGAGTCGAGCACGCCGATCAGCCGGCGGCGGGAGCCGCGTTCCCCGGCCTTGGCCCAGGTGCGCAGCCGGTCGTGGACGGGACCGGAGACCAGCGTGGCGGGCAGGTCGTCGAGCGCCGCGGTGAGGCGTTCGGCCAGCACCTCGTGGTCGCGGCCGACGCCCAGTTCCCCGGCCAGCCACTTCAGCTCGACGCCGATCGGGTCGGTGACCTCGCGGTCGAGGACGGTGCGGAAGGAACGGAAGGTGCTGCGCAGCCGGCGGGTGGCGACCCGCATGTCGTGCACCGACTCCTCGGCGTCCTGGCGCACGGCCGGGTCCAGCTCGACGATCGCGTCCCGCTGGGCGCGGACGTAGGCCAGGATGTGGTCGCCGGCCGTGACGGGCTCGGCCGGCCCGTGGTCCTTGGGCCGGGGGTGCCCGCCCTTGGTCTCCGCGAGCCCCCGCGCCAGCTTCGACGGCGACTTCGACGGTCGTACGCCTGCCTTGCGCAGCCGTTTCTCCACCTTGTCGAGGAAGGCCGGGTCGCCGCCGTCGGCCAGCTCCACCTCGATCTCGGTCCACTGCGCGTGGCCTTCTCCGCCGAACAGCCGCTCCGCGCGGACGGTGTCCACGCTGACCTCGGCGAGCAGCCGGCCCTCGGCGTCGAGGAGGTCGCGCACGTCCCGTCCGGAGCGCAGCCGGATCACGGGTACCAACTGGCCCTCGCGGACCCGGGAGCGCACCAGTGCGGCGAGTTCGCCGGGGACGGTGTCGGAGAGCGGGGCCCGGATCTCGTCCCGGACGCCCGGGCCGACCGGGAGTTTCAGGTGCCAGCCCGCGTCGGAGCCTCCGGTGCGGCGGCGCAGGGTGATCGCCGCGGCTGCCAGGCGCAGGTCGGACGTGTCGTGGTAGGTCGCGTCCAGATCCATGGTGCCCTTGTCGAGGACACTCGCCACTCCGGCGACGCCGGTCAGGTCGGGCAGCCCGCTGTCGTCGGATTCGTACTTGCGCTCGATCTCGCGTTTCGTCTCCGCCATGAAATGAATCTAGTCGCACTCGAGCCCGGACGGCAGTGTCAACTTCCGTTGAATCATCGACGAACGTGCGGAAAACAGCCGCCCGCGGGCGGTCTACGCCGACATCGGCCGCTGGACCCGGATCGACTGCAGCAGTCCCACCGCCACCCACACCGCGAACATCGACGAGCCGCCGTACGACACGAACGGGAGGGGCAGACCGGTCACCGGCATGATCCCGAGGGTCATGCCGATGTTCTCGAACGCCTGGAACGCGAACCACGCCACGATTCCCGCGGCGACGATCGTGCCGTACAGCTCGGTCGTCTCGCGGGCGATGCGGCAGGAGCGCCACAGGATCACGCCGAGCAGCAGGATGATCAGTCCCGCGCCGACGAAGCCGAGCTCCTCGCCGGCGACCGTGAAGACGAAGTCCGTCTGCTGCTCGGGGACGAACTGGCCGGTGGTCTGCGAACCGTGGAACAGGCCGGCCCCGGTGAGGCCGCCGGAACCGATCGCGATGCGCGCCTGGTTGGTGTTGTAGCCGACGCCGGCCGGGTCGAGGCTGGGGTTGGCGAAGGCGGCGAAGCGGGCGATCTGGTACTCGTCCAGGATGTGCAGCTGCCAGACGGCGACCGCGCCGGCCGTTCCCGCGCCGAGGATCCCGAAGACCCAGCGGTTGGAGGCGCCGGAGGCGAGCAGCACGCCCAGCACGATCATCACCATCACCATGACCGACCCGAGGTCGGGCATCAGCATCACGATCAGCATCGGGACGGCGGCGAGGCCGAGGGCCTGGACGACCGTGCGGTGGTCCGGGTACGTCTTGTCGCCCGCGTCGACCCGCGCCGCCAGCAGCATCGCCATGCCCAGGATGATCGTGATCTTCACGAACTCCGAGGGCTGGAGGGAGAAGCCGCCGCCGAGCACGATCCAGGAGTGCGCGCCGTTGACGGTCGAGCCCAGCGGGGTCAGCACCGCCAGGATGCCCATGAGGGAGAGGCCGTAGAGGACCGGTACCGCGTTGCGCAGGGTGCGGTGGCCGAGCCAGACCGTGCCGATCATCAGGGCGAGCCCGATGCCGGTGTTCATCAGATGCCGGATCAGGAAGTAGTACGGGTCGCCCTGGTTGATCTCGGTGCGGTTGCGGGTGGCCGAGTAGACCAGCACCGAGCCGATCAGGGAGAGCGCGATCGCCGACAGCAGCATCGGCCAGTCCAGCCGGCGGGCCAGCGAGTCCCGGGCGAAGACCCGGGTCCAGCCGGCCCGCTCGGGCCCGTATCCGGAGACGGAGAAGGTGTTGGCGCCGGTCATGCGAGTGACCTCCGGGTTCCCTTCCTGCGGGTCCTGCGGGGCCGTCTGCGGGTGTTCTGGTTGGTGGTGTTCTGCTGGGTGGTGCCGGCCGGCTGCGACTCGTCCGGCTGCGGCGCGGACTCCTGGCTCGCGCGCTGCTCCTTGGCCGGGTCCTTGTCGATCTTGGGGGACTTGATGGTGCCGTCGGTCTGGATCTTCGGCAGGCCCTTCTGCGGGGTGGGCAGCAGGGCGTTCTTCTTGTCGATCGTGCCGCCGTCGGAGACGCCGTAGAGGGCGTTGTAGATGTGGCGCACGGCCTCACCCGAGGCGCCCGAACCGGTACCGGCCTGGGCGATGGTCATGATGACCGTGTAGTCCTTGCTGTAGGTGGCGAGCCAGGACGTGGTCTGCTTGCCGTAGACCTCGGCGGTACCGGTCTTGGCGTGCAGCGGGATCTTGTCCTGCGGCCAGCCGCCGAACTTCCACGCGGCGGTACCCCGGGTGACCACACCCTCCAGGGCCTCGTCCATGCCCTTGAGCGTCGTCTTGCTGACCGGCAGCTTGCCCGTGGACCTGGGCTTGATCTCCTGGACGGTCTTGCCGTCGGCGCTGAGGATCGCCTTGCCGATGCTCGGCTGGTACATGGTGCCGCCGTTGGCGAGGGCGCCGTAGATCACGGCCTCCTGGATCGGCGTGACGAGGGTGTCGCCCTGGCCGATGGAGTAGTTGATCGAGTCGCCCTCGCGCATCTTGTTGCCTTCGAGGCAGTTCTCGTAGGCGATCTTCTCGACGTAGGTGCCGTCCTTCTTGCCCGTCTTGCACCAGCCGGCCTTGTTGGCCTTCCAGTAGGCCTCCTTCCACTGGCGGTCCGGGACGCGGCCGGTGACCTCGTTCGGCAGGTCGATGCCGGTCTCCTTGCCGAGGCCGAACTGGTGCGCGGCCTTGTAGAAGTAGTCCTTGGGCTCGCCCTTCTTGGGGTTGATGCCGCCGTCCTTCTTCCACTCCCGGTCGGCGAGGCCGTAGAAGACGGTGTCGCAGGAGACCTCGAGCGCCCGGCCGAGCGAGATCGGGCCGAAGTTCTCCCCCTCGAAGTTCTTGAAGACCTGGCCGCCCACCGAGTACGAGCTGGTGCACGGGTAGCCGCCGTCCCAGACGTAACCGGCCTCGACCGCGGCGGCCGTGGAGACCACCTTGAAGGTCGAACCGGGCGCGGACTGACCCTGTATGGCCCGGTTGAGCAGCGGGTAGTCGGAGTTCTTGCCGGTGAGCTTCCTGTAGTCCTTGGCGGAGATGCCGCCCACCCACACGTTCGGGTCGTAGGTCGGGGCGGAGGCCATGGCGACGATCCGGCCGGTCTTGGCCTCCATCACGACGACCGCGCCGGAGTCGGCCTTGTAGTTCTCGCCGGTGATCTTGTCGAACTGCTGGCGGGCGACCTTCATCGCGTTGTTCAGCTCGTACTCGGCGACCCGCTGGACACGGGAGTCGATGCTCGTGACGAGGTTGGAGCCGGGCTCGGCCGCCTCCGCCTCGGCCTGGCCGATGACCCGGCCGAGGTTGTCGACCTCGTAGCGGGTGACACCCGCCTTGCCGCGCAGCTCCTTGTCGTACTCCCGCTCGAGGCCGGAGCGGCCGACCTGGTCGGAGCGCAGATACGGCGATTCGGTGTCCTGGGCCTTGGTGATCTCCTCGTCGGTGACCGGCGAGAGGTAGCCGAGGACCTGGGCGGTGTTGGACTTGCCGGGGGCGGGGTAGCGGCGCACGGCCTCCGGCTCGGCGGTGATGCCGGGGAAGTCCTCGGCGCGCTCCCGGATCTGCAGGGCCTGCTTGGCGGTGGCCTCGTCGGTGATGGGGATCGGCTGGTAAGGCGAGCCGTTCCAGCAGGGCTGGGGGGTCTTCGCGTCGCACAGGCGGACCTTCTGCAGGACCTCCGTGGCGTCCATGCCGAGGACGCCCGCGAGCTTGGTCAGGACCGCCTTGCCGTCGTCGGGCTGCTTCAGCAGGTCCGTGCGGGAGGCGGAGACCACCAGCCGCGTCTCGTTGTCCGCGAGGGGCACTCCGCGCGCGTCCAGGATCGAGCCGCGTACGGCGGGCTCGACGACCTGCTGGACGTGGTTGCCGGACGCCTCCTTGGCGTACTCCGCGCCCTCCCGGATCTGGAGGTACCAGAGACGGCCGCCGAGGGTGCCGAGGAGGGAGAGGACGAGGATCTGGATCACGACCAGCCGGATCTGGACCCGTGGGGTCCGACCGGTTTCGGGAATGTTGGTCACTGCGGCTGCCTCCCCCTCTCAGATGTGCGCACAGATGTGTGTACGAGTCATATACGAAAGACCTGTGAGGCCCGACGGCAGTGCTCTCACAGCCGCTTGACCCCCTTGATGCGCCCCGCCCGGGTCGCCCGGGACTTGGCCGCCCGCAGCTTCAGGCCGCCGCGCTGGCCGCCGATCCGCAGGCCCGTCCCGGAGGACAGCCAGCCGGAGGAGATGTCCGACGCCTTGGACGCGGAGCCGGTCTCCGCCAGCGGATCGTTCTCGGCGCGCCGGGCCAGGTACATCACGCCGGGGACGACGAACGGGGCGAGCAGCAGGTCGTACAGCGCGGCTGAGAACAGCAGCCCGGGGAGGCCGACATGACGGGCCGCCGTGTCGCCGACGAGGGCGCCCACGCCGGCGTACAGCAGGGTGGAGCCGATCGCCGCGGCGACCACCACGACCATCGGGCCGGTGGCCGACTTGATCTGGCCGGTCTCCGGCTTGACAAGCCCGGCGAGGTAGCCGATGACACACAGGACGAGGGCGTAGCGGCCGGCCGCGTGGTCGGCCGGCGGGGCGAGGTCGGCGAGCAGGCCGGCGCCGAAGCCGATGAGGGCGCCGCCGACATGGCCGTAGACCATGGCGAGGCCGAGGACGGTGAGCAGGAGGAGGTCGGGGACGGCACCCGGGAGGTGGAGGCGGGCGAGGACGCTCACCTGGACCACCAGGGCGACCACCACCAGCGGGACGGAGAGCAGGATCCGGTTGACGCGCATGGGGTTGTCAGCTCCTACTGCTGCTCTTGCTGCTGGCCGTCGGCGTTCGGGGTCACGGTGACGGTGACCGTCGGGGTCGGGACCGGCTTGGGCTTGGCCGGGAGCACGGTGTCTCGCGGGTCCTTCTTCGGCGCCTCGACGACCACGCCGACGACGTCGAGTTTGGTGAAGCTGACGTACGGGGTGACGTAGAGGGTGCGGGTGAGGTCGCCGCCGGAGGGGTCGACCCGGGAGACCACGCCGACCGGGACGCCCGGCACGAACGGCTTGTCGGCCTGCGAACCGAAGGTGACCAGCCGGTCGCCCTTCTTCACGTCCGCCTTGCCGTTGAGGAGTTCGACGCGCAGCGGGCGGTCGCCCTGCCCGGAGGCGAAGCCCAGTTCGTCGTTGCCCTCCATCCGGGTGCCGACGGTGAAGTCGGGGTCGTTGGCGAGGAGTACGGTCGCGGTGTGCGGGCCGACGGTCGTCACCCGGCCCACCAGCCCGTCGCCGTTGAGGACGGTCATGTCGCGCTTGATGCCCTCGCTCGCGCCGGCGTCGATGGTGATCGTCCAGGAGAAGCCCTGGGCCGCTCCTATCGCGATGACCTCGGCGCCCTTGATGCCGTACTGGCCCTCGCCCGCGATCCTCAGCATCTTGTCGAGCTGGGCCAGCCGGCTGCGGGTGCGGTCGTCGCTGCCGAGCTTCGCCTTGAGGGCCGCGTTCTCCTTCTCCAGCTGTGCCAGCCGGTCGTGGCGCTCACCGGAGTCGCGGACCGCGGAGACGGCGTTGCCGACGGGGTTCACCGCCGACGACACACCGTCCTCGATCGGGCCGAAGACCGCGGCCGCGGCCTGCCGGGCACCGTCGACCGGGGAGTCCTCGCCGCCGCGGATGTCCACCGTGATCAGCGCGAACGCGACGGCGATCAGCAGCACCAGGAGCAGCCGGCTCTCTCGTGTGTCCCTCACGTGCGGCGGCCGTGCCCTTCCTCGATAGGAAAACAGTTACCGGAATGCAGGAAATCGGGTAGCCCCGGGCCAGGATGGCCAAGGGCGCTTTGTGGGAGCCTATGCCGGAATATCAACGATCCGCCGTACGAGAGGAGATCATCCCGTACGGCGGAACCGAAGCGTTACGTCATCTGCGCGGGGCGGCGTCCAGAACCTGCTGGAGCGCCTCGAACTCCTCGACGCACTTGCCGGAGCCGAGCGCCACGCTGTCCAGCGGGTCCTCCGCGATGTGGATCGGCATGCCGGTCTCCCGGCGCAGCCGCTCGTCCAGACCGCGCAGCAGCGCGCCACCGCCGGTCAGCACGATTCCGCGGTCCATGATGTCGCCGGACAGCTCGGGCGGACACTTGTCGAGGGTGGTCTTCACTGCGTCGACGATCGCGTTGACCGGCTCCTCGATCGCCTTGCGTACCTCGGCGGCCGAGATGACGACGGTCTTGGGCAGTCCGGAGACGAGGTCTCGGCCACGGATTTCGGTGTGCTGGTCGTCGTCGAGGTCGTACGCGGAACCGATCGTGATCTTGATCTGCTCGGCCGTCCGCTCACCCAGGAGAAGGCTGTACTCCTTCTTGATGTGCTGGATGATCGCGTTGTCCAGCTCGTCGCCGGCGACACGGATGGACTGGGCAGTGACGATGCCGCCGAGCGAGATGACCGCGACCTCCGTGGTGCCGCCGCCGATGTCCACCACCATGTTGCCCGTGGCCTCGTGGACCGGCAGGCCGGATCCGATGGCCGCGGCCATGGGCTCCTCGATGATGTGCACCTGGCGGGCGCCGGCCTGGGTCGACGCCTCGATGACGGCACGGCGCTCGACGCCCGTGATGCCCGAGGGCACACAGACGACGACCCGCGGACGAGCGAGATACCGCCGCTTGTGGATCTTCAGGATGAAGTAGCGGAGCATCCGCTCGGTGATCTCGAAGTCGGCGATCACGCCGTCCTTCAGCGGCCGCACGGCAACGATGTTGCCCGGGGTCCGCCCGATCATCTTCTTCGCTTCGGCGCCGACCGCGAGGATGCCACCGGTGTTGGTGTTGATCGCGACGACGGACGGCTCGTTGAGTACGATCCCGCGACCCCTGACGTACACCAGCGTGTTGGCGGTCCCGAGGTCGACAGCCATGTCACGGCCGATGAACGACATTGAGTTCCCCATCAGGATTCGACTGGCCTTCCCTTGAGCTTTGAGGGCTTATCAGGTCGGGCGTGTGGGTGCTGTGACGTGAAGGCTTCCATCGTAGACGCGCCTTCTCGGACCCTGCGGAAGGGTCCTGGCCATTGTCAGCAGATGCTGTGTGGGTTCGCTTCTGGAGACGGGCGTTCGGGGAATGACGTTCCCTCGAACGCCCGGTTGACACAACTGGGGCCGTCAGGCACGCCCGGGGAAGAACAGCTTGACCTCGCGCTCCGCGGACTCCTCGGAGTCGGAGGCGTGGATCAGGTTCTCACGGACGATCACGCCGTAGTCGCCGCGGATGGAGCCGGGCGCCGCTGCGATCGGGTCGGTCGGGCCGGCGAGCGCGCGCACGCCCTCGATGACCCGCTCGCCCTCGACGATCAGCGCGACGACCGGACCGGACGCCATGAACTCCACCAGCGGCTCGTAGAACGGCTTGCCCTGGTGCTCGCCGTAGTGCTGCTCCAGCGTGTCCTGGTCCAGGGTGCGCAGCTCCAGCGCGGTGATCTGCCAGCCGGCCTTGCGCTCGATTCGGCTGATGATCTCGCCGGTCAGGCCACGACGGACCGCGTCGGGCTTGAGCAGGACGAGGGTGCGCTGGCTCACGAGGGGCTCCTTACGACTGCTGATGTGCTGCTGATGTGCATTACTGCCGGGGTGCGGTGGGACGAGATTACAGGGCGTGTCCGTGCACCTGTCACACACCGTCAGCGGTGACAGGCCCCGTCAGCTCCCGGCCTGGGCGGCGAATCTCGCCTTCGCCTCGTCGACCTTGCGTCCGTAGTGCACCGAGGCCCACCACAGGCCCGCGAAGAGCACCCCGACGACGAACATCATCGGAACGAAGAACCCGGACGCGACCAGCGCGATCTGCAGCGCCCAGCCGAGGGCGACGCCCCCCGGCCGGGTGACCACACCGCACAGCAGCACGCTGAGGAACATCGCGACCCCGCACACCGTCCACACCGTGGACATGGCCAGGTCGGGGTCCTTCATGGCGACCAGACCGGCGAAGCCGATGACGAAGAACTCGCCGATCAGGGTGGAGGAACACAGCGTACGCATCTACTTCGACCTCAGCCCTTCCCGAGGAGCAGCCGGGCCTCGCCGACCGTGATGACGGATCCGGTGACCAGCACACCGCCGCCGGCGAACTCGCCCTCCTCCTCGGCGAGCGTGATCGCCGCCTCCAGGGCGTCGGGCAGCCGCGGCTCGACCTGGACGCGCTCGTCGCCGAAGATCTCCACGGCGATCGCGGCCAGCTCGTCGGAGTCCATGGCGCGCTGGGTGGAGTTCTGGGTGACGACGACCTCGGCGAAGATCGGTTCGAAGGCCTCGAGGAGCCCTCGTACGTTCTTGTCGCCACTCGCGCCGACGACCCCGATGAGCCGGCTGAAGTCGAACGCCTCCCCGATGGCGTCGGCGGTCACGCGGGCGCCGGCCGGGTTGTGGGCGGCGTCCAGGACGATCGTCGGCGAGCGCCGGACGACCTCCAGCCGGCCCGGCGAGGACACGGCCGCGAACGCCTTGCGGACGGTGTCGATGTCGAGCGGCTCGGGCCGCTGGGAGCCGACGCCGAAGAACGCCTCGACGGCGGCGAGCGCGACAGCCGCGTTGTGCGCCTGGTGCGCGCCGTGCAGCGGGAGGTAGACCTCGGGGTACTCGCCGCCGAGTCCGCGCAGGGTGACCAGCTGCCCGCCGACGGCCACCTGCCGGGCGACGACCCCGAACTCCAGCCCTTCCCGGGCCACGGTCGCGTCGACCTCGACGGCCTTCTTCAGCAGCACCTGGGCGGCGTCGACCGGCTGCTGGGACAGGATGACCGTCGCGTCCTGCTTGATGATCCCGCCCTTCTCGCCGGCGATCTCGCCCGGCGTCTCGCCCAGCCGGTCGGTGTGGTCGAGGTCGATGGGCGTGACGACGGCGACGTCACCGTCGATCACGTTGGTGGCGTCCCAGGTGCCGCCCATGCCCACTTCCACGACGGCGACGTCGACCGGCGCGTCCGCGAAGGCGGCGTACGCCATGCCGGTCAGCACCTCGAAGAAGGACAGCCGGAACTCCTGCTGCCCGTCGACCATCTCGATGTACGGCTTGATGTCCTGGTAGGTCTCGATGAACCGCTCGGCCGAGATCGGCGCCCCGTCGAGGCTGATCCGCTCGGTGACGGACTGCACGTGGGGCGAGGTGTAGCGGCCGGTGCGCAGCTCGAAGGAGCCGAGCAGGGCCTCGATCATGCGGGCGGTGGAGGTCTTGCCGTTGGTGCCGGTGATGTGGATCGAGGGGTACGACCGCTGCGGCTCGCCCAGGAGGTCCATCAGCGCGGCGATGCGGGTGACGGACGGCTCCAGTTTGGTCTCGCCCCAGCGGGAGGCGAGTTCCGCCTCGACCTCGCGCAGGGCCTTGTCGACCTCGGGGTCCTCGGGGCGCGTCGGCACGTCCGCGGTGGGCCGGCCGCCCTGGGTTCGCAGGGTACGGCTGCCTGCCTCGATGACCGCGAGATCGGGGTCTCGGTCGGTCTCTGCCTCGATGATCTCGTCGAAGGGGTCGCTGTCATCGAAGGGGTCGCTGTCGCTCACGGAGCCAGTCTACGGAGGAGGACCGACAGAGCGGGCGAAGGCCCCGGAACCATGTTCCGGGGCCTTCGCCGACGTGGGGACGGCTATGCCTGGGGCAGGCGCTCCAGCTGGGCCTGGATGCGGGCGATGTCCTCGTCCGCCTTGGCGAGGCGGGTGCGGATCTTCTCGACCACGTTGTCCGGGGCCTTCGCCAGGAACGCCTCGTTGCCGAGCTTGGCGTCCGCCTGCTGGCGTTCCTTCTGCGCGGCCGCCAGGTCCTTCGCGAGCCGCTTGCGCTCGGCCGCCACGTCGATCGTGCCGGACAGGTCCAGTGCGACCGTGGCGCCGGCGACCGGGAGGGTGGCCGTCGCCGAGAAGTCCTCGCCCTCCGGCTGGAGACGGAGCAGCTGGCGGATGGCCGCCTCGTGCGGGGCGAGCGCCGTGCCGTCGAGGGTCAGGCGGGCCGGGACGCGCTGGCCCGGCTGCAGGCCCTGGTCGGCGCGGAAGCGGCGGACCTCGGTGATGACGGACTGGAGGGTCTCGATCTCCTTCTCCGCCGCCGCGTCCCGGAAGCCACTGTCGGTCGGCCACTCGGCGATGACGACCGACTCACCGCCCGTCAGGGTGGTCCACAGGGTCTCCGTGACGAACGGGACCACCGGGTGCAGCAGCTTGAGGGTGACGTCGAGGACCTCGCCGAGGACGCGCTTGCTGGCCTCGGCCGCCGCGCCGCCCGCCTGGAAGGTGGTCTTGGACAGTTCGACGTACCAGTCGAAGACCTCGTCCCAGGCGAAGTGGAACAGCGCGTCGGAGAGCTTGGCGAACTGGAAGTCCTCGTAGAACGCGTCGACTTCGGCGACGACGGAGTTCAGCCGGGAGAGGATCCAGCGGTCGGTCGCCGACATGGCGGACGCCTCCGGCAGCGGGCCGTCCACCGTGGCGCCGTTCATCAGCGCGAAGCGCGTGGCGTTCCAGATCTTGTTGGCGAAGTTGCGGGAGCCCTGGACCCAGTCCTCGCCGATCGGGACGTCGACGCCGGGGTTGGCGCCGCGCGCCAGGGTGAACCGGAGCGCGTCGGAGCCGTACTTGTCCATCCAGTCCAGCGGGTTGACCGCGTTGCCGAAGGACTTCGACATCTTCTTGCCGAACTGGTCGCGGACCATGCCGTGCAGGGCGATGGTGTGGAACGGCGGGGTGCCGTCCATCGCGTAGAGGCCGAACATCATCATCCGGGCGACCCAGAAGAAGAGGATGTCGTAACCGGTGACCAGGACGGAGTTCGGGTAGAACTTCGCGAGCGACTCGGTCTGTTCGGGCCAGCCGAGCGTGGAGAACGGCCACAGGCCGGAGGAGAACCAGGTGTCGAGGACGTCGGTGTCCTGACGCCAGCCCTCGCCGACGGGGGCCTCGTCGTCGGGACCGACGCAGACGACCTCGCCGTTCGGGCCGTACCAGACGGGGATGCGGTGGCCCCACCACAACTGCCGCGAGATGCACCAGTCGTGGAGGTTGTCGACCCAGTCGAAGTACCGCTTCTCCATCTCCTGCGGGTGGATCTTGACGCGGCCGTCGCGGACGGCGTCGCCGGCGGCCTTGGCGAGCGGGCCGACCTTGACCCACCACTGCATGGACAGCCGCGGCTCGATGGTGGTCTTGCAGCGCGAGCAGTGGCCGACGGAGTGGACGTAGGGCCGCTTCTCGGCGACGATCCGGCCCTCGGCGCGCAGCGCGGCGACGATGGCGGAGCGGGCCTCGAGGCGGTCCAGGCCCTGGAAGGGGCCGTGGGCCGTGATGACCGCGTGCTCGTCCATGATGGTGAGCGACGGCAGGTTGTGGCGCTGGCCGATCTCGAAGTCGTTCGGGTCGTGGGCCGGGGTGACCTTGACGGCGCCCGTGCCGAACTCCGGATCGACGTGGGTGTCCGCGACGACCGGGATGGAGCGGTCGGTCAGCGGCAGGCGGATCTCCTTGCCGACCAGGTGCTTGTAGCGCTCGTCGTCGGGGTGGACGGCGACGGCGGTGTCACCGAGCATCGTCTCGGCACGGGTGGTGGCGACGACGATGGTGTCGTCGCCCTCGCCGTACTTCATGGAGACGAGCTCGCCGTCGTCGTCCTGGTACTCCACCTCGATGTCCGAGATGGCGGTGAGACAGCGCGGGCACCAGTTGATGATGCGCTCGGCGCGGTAGATCAACTCGTCGTCGTAGAGCCGCTTGAAGATGGTCTGGACGGCCTGGGACAGACCCTCGTCCATGGTGAACCGCTCGCGGGACCAGGCGACGCCGTCACCGAGGCGCCGCATCTGCCCGGAGATCTGGCCGCCGGACTCGGCCTTCCACTGCCAGACGCGCTCGACGAACGCCTCGCGGCCCAGGTCGTGGCGGGACTTGCCCTCCTTGCCCAGCTCGCGCTCGACGACGTTCTGCGTGGCGATGCCGGCGTGGTCCATGCCGGGCTGCCACAGCGTCTCGAAGCCGTGCATGCGCTTGCGGCGGGTGAGGGCGTCGATGAGGGTGTGCTCGAAGGCGTGCCCGAGGTGCAGGCTGCCGGTGACGTTCGGCGGCGGGATGACGATGGTGTAGGGCGGCTTGTCGCTCTTCTCGTCCGCCTCGAAGTAACCGCGCTCCACCCAGCGCTCGTACAGCGGCCCCTCTACGTCGGCCGGCGCGTACTGGGTCGGCAGTTCGGTGTGGGGCGCTGATGGCTGCTGCTGAGCGTTCTCGGTCACGGGCCCAGTTTAGGGGTGTCACGGGGCCGTCCCGAAACGTGTTTCCTCTGTAACGGTCGGGTCCCCGGCGCTCGGCGGCGGTTGGGTTTAAGCCAGGATGTGAAAATCACATAAGCATCTGGAGGGGAACCCAGAGATGAGTCACAACCAGCCGGGCCCGTACGGCGGGCAGCCCCAGCAGCCCGGACCGTACGGTGCCCCCCAGCCCGGCCCGTACGGCCAGCCGCCGCAGGCACCCCAGCCCGGCTACGGCTACCCCCAGCAGCCCGCGCCCCCGCAGCCCGGCTACGGCTACCCGGCGCAGGCCCCCCAGGGCGCTCCGCAGCCCAACCCCTACGGCGCTCCGCAGCCCCCGACCGTCGCCTACGGCCAGCAACCGCCGTACGGCCAGGCCCCCTACGGCGCTCCGCAGCCGCCCGCTCCGAGCGGAGGCGGCGGCAAGAAGGCCGGCATCGTCCTCGGCGCGGTCGCGGTGGTCGTGGCGATCGGCGTGGGCGCGTACTTCGTGATCGGCGGGGGTGGCTCCGCCGGGGGCTCGGGCATCACCGACGACGGCGCGCACAAGCTGTCGGCGCCCGCGACGATCCTCGACGGGCAGTACAAGAAGGGCGGCGCCGACGCGAGCGACGGTCTCACCGAGGACGACGTCAAGGACGCCGAGTCCTGGGGCGTGCAGAACCCCAAGGACGTCAGCGCCGGTTACACGGCGGGCGAGGGCCTCACCGCGAAGAACGTGATGTTCTCCGGCGTCTACGGCACCATCGACGACCCGGAGAAGGTGGTGGACGCGCTGTTCGCCCAGATGAAGAAGGAGTCCGAGAGCGGATCCGACTCCTCAGAGGGCAAGCTCGTGGGCACCCCCAAGGAGTTCAAGCCCGCCGGGTTCGCGAACGGCGTCATGAAGTGCCAGGAGATCCAGACCACCGAGAGCGGCACGACCGTCACGATGCCGGTCTGCGTCTGGGGTGACCACAGCACGCTGAGCTACGTCCTGTCGTACGACCTGGCCGCGCTGACCGCGGGCAAGAGCACGTCGCTCGACGAGGCGGCGGACCTGACCGCGAAGGTCCGCAACGACGTGCGCGTCAAGGCGTGACGCTCGCGCGCGGACGACGAAGGGGCCCCGGTCGGTCGACCGGGGCCCCTTCGCGGTGCTGTGCTTCGGTTACGCCGTCTTCTGCTCGCCCGGGCCGCGGCCGCCCCGGGCGTCACGCGGGATCAGGGTCGGGTTGACGTTGGAGTGGACGACGTCGGCGGTGATGACCACGCGGGCCACGTCCTTGCGGGACGGGACCTCGTACATCACCGACATCAGGACCTCCTCCATGATGGCGCGCAGGCCGCGCGCGCCGGTCTGGCGGAGGATGGCCTGGTCGGCGATGGCCTCCAGGGCCTCCCGCTCGAAGTCCAGCTCCACGCCGTCGAGTTCGAACAGGCGCTGGTACTGCTTGACCAGCGCGTTGCGCGGCTCGACGAGGATCTGGAGCAGGGCCTCGCGGTCCAGGTTGTGGACCGAGGTGATGACGGGCAGCCGGCCGATGAACTCCGGGATCATGCCGAACTTGACCAGGTCCTCGGGCATGACGTCCTCGAACTGGTCCTTGGCCTCCAGCTCGCGCTTCGAGCGGATCGTCGCGCCGAAGCCGATGCCCTTGGCGCCGGCCCGGGACTCGATGATCTTCTCCAGACCGGCGAAGGCACCGCCCACGATGAACAGGACGTTCGTCGTGTCGATCTGGATGAACTCCTGGTGCGGGTGCTTGCGGCCGCCCTGCGGCGGGACGGAGGCGGTGGTGCCCTCCAGGATCTTCAGCAGGGCCTGCTGTACACCCTCGCCGCTGACGTCGCGCGTGATGGAGGGGTTCTCACTCTTCCTCGCGACCTTGTCGATCTCGTCGATGTAGATGATCCCGGTCTCGGCCTTCTTGACGTCGTAGTCGGCCGCCTGGATCAGCTTCAGCAGGATGTTCTCGACGTCCTCGCCCACGTACCCCGCCTCGGTGAGGGCCGTGGCGTCGGCGATGGCGAACGGCACGTTCAGCATCCGCGCGAGGGTCTGTGCGAGGAGGGTCTTGCCCGAGCCCGTGGGGCCGAGCAGGAGGATGTTGGACTTCGCCAACTCGATGGCGTCCTCGCGGCTCTGGCCGCCGCCGTTCTCGCCGGCCTGGACCCGCTTGTAGTGGTTGTACACCGCGACCGACAGTGCCTTCTTGGCGGCCTCCTGGCCGACCACGTAGCCCTCGAGGAACTCGTAGATCTCGCGAGGCTTCGGGAGTTCCTCCCAGCGGACCTCGCTCGTCTCCGCGAGCTCTTCCTCGATGATCTCGTTGCAGAGATCGATGCACTCGTCGCAGATGTACACACCGGGCCCTGCGATGAGCTTCTTGACCTGCTTCTGGCTCTTGCCGCAGAACGAGCACTTGAGCAGATCGCCGCCGTCACCGATGCGTGCCACGGTGTGCTTCCCCTTCGCCTGGGAGACGCCTGGACGCTTTCGAATCCAGCGGCTCCTGGTGCTGCCTTATTCCGACGGTACCTTGCCGGGACCCCCGTTCGGGCCCCCCTTGGCACGGTTCACTTCCACGTGGACCGTGTCACACCGTGCCAAGGGGTACGGACGGGAGGGCCCGGAGCGTCAACGCAGAGAGTTGTTGTTCATCTTCCGGGTGGAGATGATCTGGTCGATCAGGCCGTACGACAGGGCGTCCTCGGCCGTGAGGATCTTGTCGCGCTCGATGTCCTCGCGGATCTTCTCGATCGGCGTGGTCGAGTGCTTGGCCAGCATCTCCTCCAGCTGCGCGCGCATCCGGAGGATCTCGTTGGCGGCGATCTCCAGGTCGGAGACCTGACCGCGGCCCGTCTCACTGTACGGCTGGTGGATCAGAACGCGCGCGTTCGGCAGGGCCATGCGCTTGCCCGGGGTGCCGGCGGCCAGCAGGATCGCGGCGGCCGAGGCCGCCTGGCCCATGCAGACCGTCTGGATGTCGGGCTTCACGAACTGCATCGTGTCGTAGATCGCCGTCAGCGCGGTGAAGGAACCGCCGGGGCTGTTGATGTAGACCGAGATGTCCCGGTCGGGGTCCATCGACTCCAGGCACAGCAGCTGCGCCATGACGTCGTTGGCGGAGGCGTCGTCGATCTGCACACCGAGGAAGATCACGCGCTCCTCGAAGAGCTTCGCGTACGGGTCGTACTCGCGGATGCCCTGGGAGGTGCGCTCGACGAAGCGCGGGATGACGTAGCGGGACTCGGCGCGGGGGCCGGTGTACTCGGCCTCCGTGCGGGCGTAGAGGCCGCTGCCGGGGAAGTCGTTCACGGTGTCTCCTGGAGAAGAGATTGGGGCGGTGGTCTTGGGGGCGGGCGGGACTCTGACGGCTGGTGGGTCACGGCGGGCTGTGCGGGTCCTCAGGGGCTCCGAAGGTCCCTCTGGCTCCCTACGGGGTCCTGAGGGGCCCGCCGGGGCCGCTGGGCGCTCGGAGCCTCTGGTGGCCCTGTCGAGCCCTTGCGGAGCCTGCTGGGGCCTCGTAGACCCTGCAGGCACCTGTGGAGATCCCTGCGGGAGCTGCGAGGCCCTGCGGGGGCCTGTGGGCGCCGGCGGCCCGGTGGGGCCTCGGGGCGGCGCCTGGACGCTCCGTGGGCCTCGGGGCGCCGCGTGGGTCTCCGACTCCCGTCGCTTCCTGCGGGTCCGGGTCCGGGACGGGGACGGAATGGTTCCGCCCGCCGAGCCGGAAGGCCCTGCCGCCGTCGTCTACGGGCTTACGCCGCCCCGGTACCGCCACCGCCCGGCATGCCCGCGGCCGTGGGGATGACGTCGTCGATCAGGCCGTACTCCTTGGCCTCGAAGGCGTCGAACCAGCGGTCGCGGTCCGAGTCGCGGGTGACCTGCTCGACCGTCTGGCCGGTGTGCTGCGAGGTGAGCTCCGCCATGCGCTTCTTGGTGTGCAGCAGCCGCTCGGCGTGGATCTTGATGTCCGAGGCCGAGCCGGCGAGGCCGGCGGAGGGCTGGTGGATCAGGATCTCGGCGTTCGGCAGCGCGAAGCGCTTGCCCGGGGTGCCCGCGCTCAGCAGGAACTGGCCCATCGAGGCCGCGAGGCCCATGGCGATGGTCACCACGTCGTTCTTGATGAACTGCATGGTGTCGTAGATCGCCATGCCGGCCGTGATCGAACCGCCGGGGCTGTTGATGTACAGGTAGATGTCCTTGTCCGGGTCGGCGGCAAGGAGCAACAGCTGTGCGGTGATCTTGTTCGCGATGTCGTCGTCGACCGGCTGGCCGAGGAAGATGATCCGCTCGCCGAGCAGCCGGTTGTAGACCTGGTCGCCGAGGCCACCACCGATGGAAGGCTCGCCGGCGGCATAGGGCATCAGATTCGTCACGTATCCACCTGCTCGTCTTACGACGGCGCCGGGCCGTCTCACGTGTACTGCCGGGGGCAACGGGGACTCCCCTGCCCTCGTATTCATGGACCCTAACGCGCGGCTCCCGCCGGGGAATCCCGGAGAGGTGGGTGTTCGCCGGGGGCGTAGCGGCGGGTAGCCGCCCGGTGAACGGGACGGGCCCCGGAACACTGGGTTCCGGGGCCCGTCACACGTACGCCGGAAGCGGTACGCGGATCAGCTGTACGCGGATCGGAGGATCAGGCGTCGGCCTTCTCGTCACCCTCGGTGCCGGCCTCGGCGGCGGGCTCCGTGTCCTCGGCGGCGTCGGCGGCCTCGGCGGCGTCGGCGGCCTCCGTGGTCTCCTCTTCCTCGTCGTCCAGGTCGATGACCTCGCCGTTGGTGTCCTTGACCGTGGCGGACTCGACGACCGTGGCCAGGGCCTTGCCGCGGGCGACCTCGCCGACGAGCAGCGGAACCTGACCGCCCTCGACGACGGCCTGCGCGAACTGGTCGGGGGACATGCCCGAGGAGGCGGCGCGGCGCATGAGGTGCTCGGTGAGCTCCTCCTGGTTCACGTTCAGCTTCTCGCGCTTGACGAGCTCGTCAAGGACGAACTGGGTCTTGATGCCCTTGACCGCGGCCTCACGGGTCTCGGTCTCGAACTCCTCCTCGGTCTTGCCCTGGATCTCCAGGTACTTCGCGAGGTCGAGGCCCATCTGGCCGAGCTGGTGGTGCTCGAGGTTGTGCTTACGGGTGTTGATCTCGTCCTCGAGCAGCTTCTCGGGGACCGGGACCTCGACCAGCTCGAGCAGCTTCTCCAGGACACGCTCCTGGGCCTGCGTGGCCTGGTCGTACTGCTTCATGTTCTCGAGGCGCTTGCGGCTGTCCGCGCGCAGCTCCTCCAGGGTGTCGAACTCGGAGGCGAGCTGAGCGAACTCGTCGTCCAGCTCGGGCAGTTCGCGGGCGGCGACCTGGGTGACCTTGACGGTGACCTCGGCCTCCTTGCCGGCGCCCGTGCCGCCCTTGAGCTCGGAGGTGAAGGTGGCCTCGGCCCCTGCCTCCAGGCCCTTGACGGCGTCGTCGATGCCTTCGAGCAGCTCGCCGGAGCCGATGGTGTAGGACACACCGCTGGCGACGCCGTCCTCGAGGACCTCGCCGTCGACCTTGGCCTCGAGGTCCACGGTCACCACGTCGCCGTCCTCGGCGGCGCGCTCCACCGGGGAGGTGGAGGCGAAGCGCTCGCGGAGCTGCTCGACCGACTTCTCGATGTCCTCCTCGGTGACCTCGACCGCGTCGACCTCGACCTCGATGGAGGAGAAGTCCTCGGGGAGCTCGAGGGCGGGGCGGACGTCGACCTCGGCGGTGAAGTTCAGCGTCTCGCCGTCCTTCAGCTCCGTGATGTCGACCTCGGGCTGGCCGAGGACGTCGATCTCGGCGGTGTTGACCGCCTCGGTGTAGAACTTCGGAAGCGCGTCGTTGACCGCCTCCTCCAGGACCGCACCGCGGCCGAACCGCTGGTCGATGACCCGGGCGGGGATCTTGCCCTTGCGGAAGCCCTTCACCGTGACCTGCTGGTTGATCTTCTTGTACGCCGCGTCGAGGCTGTCCTTGAGCTCCTCGAAGGGCACCTCGACAGTGAGCCGAACCCGAGTCGGGTTCAGGGTCTCCACGGCGCTCTTCACGGTTCGGTCTCCTTGTGGCTGACTTCTTCGGGTTCGCCGGAACCTGACAGGTCCGGCGATTCGCCGCCCGGGAAAATTCGTAGGCCGAGTGGGCCGGGACACACGGGCGCGCAGCTTGCATAGTAACCGCAGCGACTGGGCCGCCCAAAAGACGATCAACAGCCAGGCGCGCGGCATGATCGCGCAGGTGGATCGGCAGATGGTCGGGCAGGTGGTCGGGGTGGCGGGATTTGAACCCACGGCCTTCCGCTCCCAAAGCGGACGCGCTACCAAGCTGCGCCACACCCCGTCTGGTGCGTCACGTAGGGTACATGCCCGCCGATCGTCCGACCGCCGCATTTGCCGAGATCCCGGTCCGGCGCGAGGTGAACAGCGGCGCGCCCCCGGAAGGGATGTGCGGGCAGGGGTGCCGACCCGCTACGATGCCTGACAGTGCCGCGGTCACTGACCTGCGGCGCGTCCCGTGCGGGCGTAGCTCAATGGTAGAGCCCTAGTCTTCCAAACTAGCTACGCGGGTTCGATTCCCGTCGCCCGCTCTGTGTGCCGAAGGCCCAGGCGAGAGGTTGAATCCCTCTCCCTGGGCCTTCGTCCTGCTCCGGGCGCTTCAGCCCCGCATGCCCCTCCCGTGCCCTTCCGGGACGCCACACGACCGCCTAACGAGGCCGAATCGCGGCCTACTGGGACCCGGTCCGATTCGCTCACACTCAAACGTATGGGGGCGATTCGGGATCGTGACCGGTTCGCATGCCATCGCCGCGGGGAGACCGGCCGCACCGTGCGGGATGGCCGAAGCCGACGGGGCCACGGCCGCGCCCGGACCCGACCCCGACCCCGACCCCGACCCGGACGACGTGGCATGGATCGAGCCACCCGTCTGCCCGGAATGCGGCGCCCTGATCCGTGTGTACCCCACCACCTACGACCGATGGGTCAGCCTGGGGAACCGTGGGCCGCACGGCGGCACCTCGCTTCGCCGCTGCCCGCCAACCGCGGTCAGGGCGAGGAGGAATGACCCGCCCGGCGGTCAGAAACTGATCGAATTGATCGTGTCCGCAAGGGAGTTGAGGAAACGATTGATCGACGGCGCCATGCCGGTGGAGGCCAGGAAGAAGCCGAAGAGGATGGCGACTATGGCGGGGCCCGCCTTGATGCTCCCTCCCCGGATCAACACCACCAGGATGATCGCCAACAGCAGCACCACTGACAGTGAAATGGCCACGCCTGATCACACACCCTCGGTCGGTCCGCACTCCCGACACCATCGTGCCACCAACGAGGGCTCCTCATGCCGCCGGTGACGCATCATCGCTCTCAGCGATCGGACGCGGGTGCGCCGCACAACAATTCGACCGGGCACCCGCACAGGAATTGAGAGAGATCATTTCCATGTCCACACAACGCCCGTGCAGGTAATTCGAATTGCGCACACAGATGAGGCAACAACACACCCACAACCGGCATTATGTACCTTTTAGTCGGGATGATTCGTGACATCAAGGGCGACTGTGTGTCCTACAAGACACCGTAAGGCAGGTCGACTTCACCGAATCCCGGGGTACCCGCACCGCGTAAACCAGGAATGACATCGGCCGTTTTACGCATACGTACAAGCGACGCTAGGGTGCCTCAAATGTTCCACGCCGTCTCGTCTCTCGTTCCGAGCCCCCGCTCACCCCAGAACCAGAACGACCAGCACCACCCCGCCCCGGACAGATCCCCCGGAAAACCGTCCGCGCGGCCCGCCGGGCAGCGCGACGCGTTCTTCGACAACGCCAAGTACATGGCGATCGTGCTGGTGGCCGTGGCCCACTCCTGGGAGCCGATCAAGGGCGACAGCCGGGTACTGCAGGGCGCCTACATGGTCGTGTACACCTTCCACATGCCGGCGTTCATCATCATCTCCGGATACTTCTCCCGGAGTTTCGACGGCAGTCCCGCCAGGCTGAAGCGGCTGATCACCGGCATCGCCGTGCCGTACGTCCTCTTCGAGACCGCCTACTCCCTCTTCAGGCGCTACGGCGACCACTCCCCCGGTCAGGAGATCAGCCTCCTCGACCCGATGTATCTGACCTGGTTCCTGGTGGCGTTGTTCGTCTGGCGGCTCACCACCCCCCTGTGGAAGCTCATCCGGTTTCCGCTGCCGCTCGCCCTGGTGCTCGCCATGCTCGCCTCTCTCGCCCCGAGCATCGGCAAGGACCTGGACCTGCCGCGCATCCTGCAGTTCCTTCCGTACTTCGTACTCGGCCTCAGCCTGAAGCCCGAGCACTTCCGGCTCGTGCGGCGCCGTTCGGTGCGGATCGCGGCCGTACCGGTGTTCGCCTTCGCGCTGGTCTTCTCCTGGTGGGCGGTGCCGCGGGTGAAGGCGTCGTGGTTCTACCACAGCGACTCCGCGCAGGCGCTGGGCTCGCCCTGGTGGGCCGGACCCGTCATGCAGCTCGCGATGTTCGGCTGTGCGCTGCTGCTGACGGCCTGCTTCTTCTCCTGGGTGCCGGGGCGCACCATGTGGTTCACCGTGCTCGGCGCGGGGACGCTGTACGGCTACCTGCTGCACGGCTTCGTGTTGAAGGGCACCGACTACGCGGGCGGATTCGACCACGCCTGGCTGCACAGCGCTCCGGGAGAGGTGGCGGTGAGCGTGGTGGTGGCCGGGGTCGTCACGCTGCTGTGCACCAGGCCCGTGCAGCGGGTGTTCCGGTTCGCCGTCGAGCCCAGGATGGAATGGGCGTTCAGGGAGGATGCCGTGCGGGTCGCGCAGGCGCGCGAGCGGGCGAAGGTGCCCGCCTGATCAGGTGCCCTTGAGGTGGGTCATCAACTGCTCGAAGTCCCGCCAGCCCGACAGGTCCGACGGGTTGCCCGGGAACGGGTAGTAGAGGGCCGGGCGGGTCTTCGGGCCCAGTTCGTGGGGTTTTTCACGGAGGGGGGTGCGCCGTGCGCGGTCACCGGGCATCGTGCGGACCTCCTCCGCGCCCAGGACGAAGGCGTACGGCACGCCCGGGCCCTCGAAACGCGGCGGGACCGAGAGGTCGCGGCAGGCCCTGCGGACCTGGATGAGCATCGACTGCAGGTCGTGGCGGGTGGCCAGGGCCTCCGCCGCTCCACGGAGGGCCGCGTCCGCGGGAACCTCCTCGCCTGGGCCGTAGCCGAACGCCAGGGTGACGTCCTCCTCGACGCCGCCCTTGGTGCGGCTGATGCGGACCGTCGCCAGGCCGGGGCGCTCGGGTGCGCCGACGACCACCAGCCACGTCGGCGCCGGTGAACGTTCGAACGCCACGTCCGTGACCTGCCGTAGCGACCAGGGCAGATTGGCGGGTTCCTCGGTGCCCCAGCCGGCCGGCGGCTCGCCGGTGATCTCCCGCCAGACCGTCTCCAGGGCGCCGCCGAGGACCAGCCGGTCGTCGGCCGGGTGAACGCAGCGGAAGGAGACCGCCAACTGGCGTTCGCCGGCGTCGGCGATCTCCTGGGTGAAGGTCTCGGCGACGGGTGTGCGGGGATCGTCCGCGGTCGCCTCGGGGGACTCCAACGTGACGAACAGGCCGTTCGCCCAGGTCAGGACGGCGCCGGACAGGCCGTCGTAGTAGCCGCACCTCTCGTCCTGCACCACCCAGCGCGAGGGCCAGCCCGGCAGCGCGCTGCGGACCGCAGGGGAGAGCCGGGTACCGGCCGGGGTGACGATCTGCAGGCCCAGCTGGGCGTTCGCGGCCGCCCGGAAGGTGTCGGCGAGCCAGGCGGTCATCGCGACCACCGGGCGGTCCTGGATCACCACGGCGACCTTGTCGGTGAGCACGTCGACGGCGGGCTGCGCGGCCGCCGGCACCGGAACGGCGGTCATCCCCTCGGTGTTCACCACGGCGAGCGAGGTCGCGGCGGCCCGGGGCCAGGCGGTGCCGCCGACCAGGGTGGCGACCCGGGCCGCGAAGGTGCCGGCGAGCGCCTCGGCCTCCTTCACGCCGGTGGTGGCGCGGGCCTCGGTCCACCAGTAGGGGACCTCCGGCTCGTCCGCGCCGAGCAGACGCCGGGCCTCCCCCCTGACCTGGACCAGCAGGGGGGCCTCGACGGAGAGCAGGGGGCGGCCCTGTTCGTCGTGGAGGCGGACCACCGCTCCGTCCGATTCCGCGCCGACCAGTTTGTCCGGGCCGCCGGAGAGCAGGCCCGCGATCACGCTGAGCGGGTCGGGCATCTTCTTGGTGAGTGCGACGACGTCCTTCGTCATGGTGCTGCTACCTCGTCCCCCCGTAGACGGTCTGGATCAGGCGGTTCGGTTCGCCCCTGCGGACCAGCACACCCCGGCCGGGCGGCTGCTGGGAGGCGTAGACGCCGGTGAAGAGCTGGCCCTCGCTGCGGTCGCCCGCCATCACCAGGGCGGCGGCACCGGACTCGCGCAGGCCCATCATCAGCGGCTCGTACAGGCCGCGGGAGGCGCCCGCGACGCGCCGGGTCAGGACGAAGTGCAGGCCGATGTCCTGGGCCGAGGGGATGTAGGGGAGGAACGGGGCCAGGGGCTGCTGGCCTGCCGTGGTCAGGACGTCGTAGTCGTCGACCAGGATCACGATCCGCGGGCCCGAGAAGGTGCCGGGTTCGAGGTCCGAGGCGTCCGTGCTCTCGTCGGGCATCCGCTTGTCCAGCTCGGTGGCGATGCCCGCGGCGAGGCCGGCGCTCAGCTTGGCGTTGTAGGCGTAGCCGCCCCGGTACTCCTCCGGGATCGCGCCGCGCAGGCCGCGCCGGGGGTCCATGACGCCGAAGACCAGTTCGTCGTCGCCGTAACGCTCCATCAGACCCTGGGCGATCACCTTGAGCAGGTTGGTCTTGCCGCACTCGCTGTCGCCCATGATCAGCAGGTGCTGGTCGTGGTGGAACAGGTCGAGCATGACCGGCGCCAGGTGCGTCTGGTCCAGGCCGATCGCGACGCGGCGCGGCTCGGCGGCCGGGCCGGGCAGCATGTGCGGTTCCAGGACGTGCGGCAGGACGCGGACGGGCGCGGCGACCTCGCCGGTCCAGGTCGCGCGGATCGTGCGCGCGGTGCGCTCGAGGACGGCGCCGAGGTCGGCGGTGTCGGGCAGGCCGTCGGTGCGGGGCAGGGCGACCTGGGCGAAGAGCTTTCCGTCGGTGAGGACGCGGCCCTTCTCCTCGGGCGAGAGGGTCTGGGCGAGCTTGCGTTCGACGCTGGACTCGCTCGGGTCGTTCAGGCGCAGCTCGACGCGGGTGCCGAACTGGGACTGGGTGGCGATGCGCACGTCGTTCCAGCGCAGCATGCCCGCGACGACGTGGATGCCGTAGCCGCCGCCGCGCTTGAGGATGTCGACGACCGCGTCGTCCAGTTCCTCGAAGTCGTCGCGCAGGGCGCCGAAGCCGTCGATGAGCAGCACGATCTCGGTGGAGGCCAGCTCGGGCAGGCGGCCCGCGGCGCGCAGGGTGCGCAGCTGCTCCAGCGAGTCGATGTTGTGGACGCGGAAGAGTTCCTCGCGCTGGTCGAGCATGCCGCGCACCGAGTCGATGGTGCGGGCGGCGCGCTCGCGGTCGGCGCGGCCGGCGACCCCGCCGACGTGCGGCAGGCCGGCGAGGGCCTGGAGGCCGCCGCCGACCAGGTCGAGGCCGTAGACGCCGACCTCCTGCGGGGTGTGCGTGAGCGCCAGGGACAGGGCGAGGGTGCGCAGCAGGGTGGTCTTGCCGGACTGCGGGCCGCCGATGACGGCGGCGTGGCCGCCCGCCATCGTGAGGTCCAGGTACCACTGGCCCTGCCACTGCTTGGTGGGGTCGTCGAGGATGCCCATCGGCACCTGGAGCGGCCCCCTCCGCTTGGTGAGCTGCATGCCGCGCGCGCCGACCTCGACCGGGCCCGCGACCTTGTCGAGGGCGATCGCCTCGGGCAGCGGGGGCAGCCAGATCTGGCGGACGGGGCGGGCGCCGGCGCTCTCGATCTGCCCGACCATGACGCCCATCTCGGTCGGCCCGGTCTCGCGGCGCCGCATCTGCGGTTCCTGCGGCCCGGCGCTCTCGTCCTGGCCGAGGGTGTTGTACGCCTCGTACTCCAGGGCGAGCGGTCCGGTGTCCTCCTCCTCGCGCCGCACCGGGCCGCTGTAGGCGCCGGAGACGTAGCCGGCCTTGAAGCGCTCGTAGTGGCTGGTGTCGACCTTGAGGTAGCCGAAGCCGGGCAGCGGCGGCAGGTGGAAGGCGTCGGTGGTGTCGAGGACCGTGCGGGACTCGTCGGCGGAGAAGGTGCGCAGGCCGAGCCGGTACGACAGGTAGGTGTCCAGGCCCTTCAGCTTGCCGCCCTCGATGCGCTGGCTGGACAGCAGCAGGTGCACGCCGATGGAGCGGCCGATGCGGCCGATGGACAGGAACAGGTCGATGAAGTCCGGCTTGGCGGTGAGGAGTTCGCCGAACTCGTCGATCACCACGAAGAGGTGCGGGAGGGCGTCGAGGTCCGGGCGCTTCTCGGCGCGCAGGGCGGCGTAGTGGCCGACGTCGGCGACGTTCCCGGCGTCCTTGAGGACCTGCTGGCGGCGCTTGACCTCGCCGGCCAGCGAGGCGTGGACGCGCTCGACCAGGCCGGCCTGGTTCTCCAGGTTGGTGATCACGCCGGCCACGTGCGGGAGGCCCGCGAAGGGGGCGAAGGTGGCGCCGCCCTTGTAGTCGACGAGGACCATGGCGAGGTCCTCCGGCGGGTGGGTGGCGACCAGGGCGAGGACCAGGGTGCGCAGCAGCTCGGACTTGCCGGAGCCGGTGGCGCCGACGCACAGGCCGTGCGGGCCCATGCCCAGTTCGGAGGACTCCTTCAGGTCGAGCAGGACGGGCTCGTGGGAGTCGCTGACGCCGATGGGCACGCGCAGGAAGGCGCGTTCGCCGCGCGGCGCCCACAGCCGGGGCAGGTCGAGGTCGGCCACGTCGTCGATGCCGAGCAGTTCGGCGAAGTCGACCGGGCCGCTGAGGGGGGCGTCGGCGGCCATCGAGTCGGCGGACAGCCGGAGCGGTGCGAGCATCCGGGCGAAGCCCTCGGCGAAGGGGACGCCGATCTCGTCGACGGTGCCGTGGGCTCCTATCGGTTCCGCCTCGCGCAGGTCCTCGATGGCGATCCGTTCGCCGTCGACGGTGATGCGGACCCCGACGCTGCCCGGCTCCTGCACGCGTTCGTCGAGCAGGTGCAGGATCGTGACGCCCATGTCCCGCAGTCCGACGGCGTCGTCGGGCCGGGGCAGGTCGACGGCGTCGTCGCCGTGCGCGTCGGCCACGACCAGCAGCCGGGAGGACATCGAAAGGGCGTCCTTGCCGGACAGGCCGCGGCGCACCTCGGCCGCGTAGGAGGCGCGGCGGCGCAGCTCGGGGCCGATCTGCCGGGCCAGCTGGGGCAGCGAGGGCGCGATGCGGCGGGCGGCGACGGGGCCGTCGTACTGCTCGGAGTCGAGCAGGTGGGGCAGCCACTTGGCCCACTCCCAGTCGGCGATCCGGTCGCCGGCGACGGCGAGCGCGAACGCCACGTCGTCCGGGGCGTGCGTGGCGGCGGCCTGGACGAGCAGCGCGCGGGCGACCCGGAGGGTGTCCTCGCGGTCGCCGATGACGCTGATGTTGCCGACGCGGTCCAGCGGCACGGTGAGCGGGAGGTCGGTGCCGGTGCGGAAGCGGACCATCAGCGCGGACGCCTCGTTCAGCATGAACTGGTCCGGCGGGGTCAGCACCGACGAACCCTGCGAGCCGACCTTCAGGTCCCGGACGGGCATCTCGCCGGTGCCGACCCGCACCCGCAGGAAGTCGCCGTCCACGCGCCTGCGTTCCCACAGCCGGGCGGGGTCGCGGACGATGTCGTACAGCGCGTCCGGCGGCGGGTTGAGCACCTGGGCGCTCTCGCCGCGCTCCCGCTCCTCCCTGGACAGCTCCTCGCGCAGGTCCTCCAGGTAGGCGAGGTAGGCCTCGCGCTGGGTACGGCGGGTGCGCTGGGCCTTGCCTCGCTGGGAGAAGACCAGGGTGAGGGAGCCGACCAGGGTGACGACGAGGATGATCGCGCCGAGCCCGGCGAACTGGCTGTTGCGCACGACCGTCATCATCACGACGGAGGACATCACGCCCGCGACGGGCAGCAGCGAGGTGGCGATGGAACCCGCCTTGCCCTCGGGCAGGTTGGGCGGGGCCTCGATGGTGCGCGGCTCGGAGGCGGCCGGCGGGCGGGTGGTGCGCGCCGGGCGGTGGATCAGTCGGGTACTCATCGTCCTGACCTCTGCGGGTTCCCTTCGGGGTGGGTCATCGGCGTTTCTGCGACAGCTCGAAGGCCTCGGCCGCCAGCCGGGTGACGGCCTGCCGGGTCGGCCGGGCGAGCAGGTCGGTGCGGATGGCGCCGCCGGCCGCGAGATGCCGGTCGTACGGCAGGACGCGCACACTCGCGCCGGTCGCCTTCAACTGCTCGGCGGCCTTGTCCAGGGCGAGACCGGGGTGGGGTGACATCTCGGTGAGGACGACGACGGTCGTGGTGGTGATGTCCCGCGGCAGGCCGCGCATCCAGTCCAGCACCGAGCGGGTGCTGGCGATGCCCTCCAGGGTCGCGGGCGCGGTGAGGATGCGGGCCTGGGCCGCGGACAGCGCGGTGCGGGCCACCTCGGCGGGCAGGGTCTCGCAGTCGACGACGGTCACCCCGAAGTAGCGGCGCAGCGACACCATGACCCGCTCGTAGCCCTTGGTGTCGAGCATCGCGCCGACCTGTCCCTGGCTGCCGGGCAGCAGCCAGGCGTTCTCCGGGAGCTGGACGAGGTAGCCGGTGATGTCGAGCAGCGACATCTGCGGTTCGACGAGGGCGGCGAGATCGCCGGTGGTCCAGCGCAGGCTCTCCGCGCCGAGCCTCAGCGGCAGTGAGCCGAGCGCCGGGTCGGCCTCGACGAGCAGGACCGGGTCCTGCCGGTAGTGGGCGTAGGTGGCGCCGAGCAGGGCGGCGACCGTGGTCTTGCCGGAGCCGCCGCGGATGGAGGTCACGGCGATCTGCCGGCCGGTGGTGACGGCCCGCTGGAGCACCTCGGCGGTCGCGGTGGTCTCGGCGACCTCGCGCGAGGCGGAGGAGGAGACGGTACGGCGTACGGCGCGCAGCGCACGGGCGGTGAACGGTTCGCCGTAGCGGGGCTTGAGACCGGCGGCGGCGATCCTCTTGTCCACGACGGGGCGGGTGTCGGGGACGGAACGGCGGGCCGGGGCGGCCTGCGGCTGCTGCTCGGGGTAGCGCTGCTGGGGCTGTTGAGGGTGCTGGGCCGCCGGGTCGGGGGACGGCTGCTGAGGGTAGCCGTAGCCGGGCTGTCCGGGCGGGGGCTGCTGGGGGTAGCCGTAGCCGGGCGACGGCTGCTGCTGATGCTGCGGGTAGCCGTGCCCCGGGGGCTGCGCCTGGGGGTTCTGGGCCGGTGGGTGCTGTGCGGGCACGCCCGGCTGAGGCTCCTGAGCCTGCTGAGGTGCCTGGCCCTCCTGAGGCTGCTGAGGCGCTCCGCGGCCCCTCAGGTCGCGCAGCACGTCGTTCTGCCAGTTCTCACCGCTCGGCATGTCGCCCTTCTCCTCAGAACTTGTCGAGCAGTTGCCCGTAGATGCCGAACACGCCGACGGCCAGCGGGAACAGCCCGATCACCCCGACGGACTCGATGAGATCGGCGAGCCGCCGCAGTCTGACCCGCACATGCTCGGGCGGTTCGATCGCGAGGACCAGCAGGGGCAGCAGCGCGGCGGCCCCCAGCAGGGCCAGCGCACCGGCACCCCCGGCGCGGTCCAGCCACAGCACCGCGAGCCGTACGACGAGCACGGCCGCCGCCGCGAACAGCGCGACGACCTCCGCGACCAGCGGGAAGGCCCGGGCCCGGGACAGCAGCACCACTGCGGTCAGCGAGGCCAGCGTGACCGTCCACACGGTCGGCCCGTCGGCGGTGGTCAGCAGCCAGCCGCCGCCTGCGGCCGAGGCGGCGGTGACCACGGTGGCCAGGGCGAGCCCGCGGTGCGTGGCGGCGAGCGCGTTGGAGACCTGGTGCCGGCTCACCGAGACGCCCGAGGACCGCTTGTCGTCGAGACCGGTGAGTCCGGAGGCCATCAGCGCGAGCCGTGGCAGCAGCCCGAGCAGCACCACGGAGAACACGGTCATCACGGCACCGAGCCGGTCCGGCCGGTCCTGCACGGCGGCGACGACCTCCCAGACGGCGGCCATGGCGACGGCCGCCCCGGCCCCGATGAGCCCGCCCCGGCCGAGTGGCGAGAAGTAGGCGAGCAGCACCAGGGTGAGCACCGACGCGGCGACCACGCCGGCGAGGCGTGCCTCGCCCGGCCAGTCGTAGGCGTCGGCCGCGGTCCACGCCGCGAGCAGCCCCAGACCGCCGGAGGCGGACAACAGCGCGGTGGCGAGGCCGAGGTTGCCGCCGCCGATCTTCGCGACGACCGCACCGGCCAGCAGGAACACCACGGTCGCGGCCACGAGCGCGGTGGCGACGGACTCGAGGGCGAACTCGCGCCGGGCCAGCACGGCGGCGGCCACGGCGAAGACGACGGTGGCGACCCCGGCACTGACCCGGCGCGCGGCCGGACGCCAGCGCCAGGCACGCAGGTCGAGATCGTCGGCGACCTGGTCGGTGACGTCGTGCACCACGGGCGCGGGGGGCGCGGCGTGCGCCCGTACCAGCTGGAGCACGGCTCCGTCGGCGACCTCGGCCGAGGACAGTGTGGCGTCGTTCGGCAGGACCGAGCCGTCGGAGGTGACCAACTGCCGTGTGGTCGGCCGCGTCGCCACCCGGTCGTCCAGCAACCGCAGTATGTCGGGGAGGAGTTGGCCGATCGGCGTGTCCGACGGCAGGACGAGGTCGGCGCGTCGCCGTTCACCGATCAGGGTGACACGGCTGAGCTGGGTCCGAGACGTCGTTGCAGCGCTCACCACTCACCGGAACCTATCATCGCGTCATTTCGGCCAGAGGCCTGATTTGCCATGATCCCGTCACCTCTGCTCGTCCTCTTCACTGCTTCTCCCCGCCCGCGCCGCTCGCGGCGGCGGAGGGGCTGCCGCTCGCGGGGTCGTACAGCTGTTCCTGCTGTTGTTGCTGCTTCTCCTGCTGGGCCTTCTGCTTCGCCAGCGTGGCCTGGAGGAAGGACCAGCCCACGCAGCCGGCGCACAGCACGGCGGCGATCGCGATGCCCGCGAACACCTTGCCGAGCCGCTCGTCCAGCGTGCGGCGGGCCCGCTGGGTGCCGAACAGCAGCGCGTCGCGCATGCGGCGCCGCCGTACCGCCACCGACTCCAGCAGCTGGCTGTCGTAGTCCCGTGCCATTCAGTCGTCGTCCCGTGCGTAGCTCATGGTGGCCTGTGGTGGGCTCTTGATGGGCTGTCAGTCGTGCGGGGTGAGGCCGAGGTACTGCCTCATGGCGCTGTACTTCCGCTCCAGCCGCCGCGCGGTGGCCTCGTCGAGCACCGCGAGCCGCTCGGGGTCCGCGTTGTGCGCGAGGTCGGCCGCCTTGACCAGCCGGGCGCCCGGCGTCCCCAGGATCCTCCCCGCGTAGGCCTCGGGTGACTCACCGGACCTTTTGGTCACGGCTCGCACCACGTCCTTGGTCCGCGGGTCGAGGGGGGCCGCCCGCAGCCACTCCTCGCTCAGCGCCCCGTCCTCGACGGCGTCGTGCAGCCAGGCCGCGGCGATCAGTTCCTCGCCGCCGCCCCGGGCGCGTACGCCCTCGGCGACGGCCCGCAGATGTTCGGTGTACGGCCGGCCGGCCTTGTCCGTCTGCTCGGCGTGCGCGGCACACGCGACGGCCTCGACCTCGGCGAGACTCATGCTCACGGCGCGCGCCTTCCCTGGTACGCGCGTCTGCCCTGATGCCCGTGGTGCGGCATGCAAACTCCCCCTTACTTTGCCCGTGCAACATAGGACACGGAAGGCCGGGGCGTATACCCGGGGGCCGGATCGGGCTCACCGGCCGCGTCCGTCACGAGCCCTCGGCCAAACCCGTCGCGATCATGAACAGCACCCACAGCACCGGAACGAGCGTGACAGAACGGGCTCCACCAGCCCTGCCAGAGCGTCCGCCTTGTCAGCTCCCGGTACACCGCGAGCCCGCCATGCCGGTCGGCTTCCCGAAAAAGCGCGGGTTGGTCCGCAGGGGTTCAGCCACCGGCGACCTGTTCCTTCAGGGCGGCGAGAGACGGGGCCTCGGTGAGGGAGCCGGGAACGGCGTGGCTCAGCTTGTTGTCGTTCGAGCCTCCCGCCAACTCGGCGAGGAGAGCCGTGGGCGCGAGCCCCCGGGCCTTGCCGCCGCGCAGTACCCGCAGCCACGACGCTCCTGCGTTGACGGCGCTGGGCGAAAGCCCCGGCGGCACCACCCAGCCGGCCGCGTCGTCCTTGTCGTTCGCCCACACGCACCCGATCGCGGTGCCGGTCTGGTCGGCGACGCTCAGGTACACGACCGGCCCGTCGGTGTGACGGCTGTACGTCACCGGACCCGCCACCTGCTTCATCTGCAGGTCTTCCGCGAAACGCGAGTTGGGCGGTGGTTGTTCGCTGTTCATGAAGTCCACATTTCTTTAGGTCTGCCCGATCCGCAACGAGGGCCGCGCCCGGGCCCGCCGAAGGCCGTGCGCTACGGCCTCGGCAGGACCTCCCCGTAGGCGTGAAACTTGCCCGACGAGTCCAGGAAGACTCGCGTCACCTTGTACTCCGTACCGCGGGCGAGCAGCAGCTCCCGCTCCCCCTTGTTCGCGGAGATGTGATCGATCCAGAGAGCGGGGGTGCCCTTCGGCACGCGCCAGTGCATGATCACCGGCTGGTGCTCGAAGGCCGGGTCCTTGCCGAGCGACGTGGAAGTGTAGCCGTCGTCCCCGAAGGTCCTGCCCTCCATGTCGAGCGGCGAGTCCAGGTCGAGGTGATCGATCCGGGTGCCTCGGACGACCATGATGTCCTCGGGTACGGGACGGGTACCCATGACCCGGTCCATGTTGTGGACGATGTCCGTGATCGGGGGCCGCACGTCACCGGCCCGCAGTTGTCCGTTGATCTGTGTGTAGTAGTGGTCGCTGTACTTGTTCAGCGCGTCTTTCCCGGCGGGGTCGAGGTGGTCGATGTAGTCGTTCCAGTACCCGTCGCCGTACGCCTGCCCAGCGTGGTTGCTGGAGCTGGGCCAGGGGTTCGTGCCCCGCTCCAGCTCCGCCGCGGCCGCCGCGTGCTTCTCCGCGTCGGTGGCGAGGTTGTCGAACTCGTCCGCCGACATGCTCGGCTTGTACTCGAAGGGCTCCCTGGCCCCCGGGTGTCCCGGTACGTCCGTGCCCGGGTGCCCCGCGGTGGCCGGGGCGTCGGTGCCGTGGTGTGCGGCCGTGTCGTCGACGCCGGGGTGCTCGCCGACGTCGGGGTGATCCCCGTGGTGCGCCGCGTCGTCCGCGTGATGCCCCGCACCGTCATGGTGGCCGGCCCCGCCGTGACCGGCGCCGTGCGATCCGTCGTGCGGGTGCCCGGCGGGGGTGTCGTGGCCCGTGCCGTGCGGTGTCTCGGGGGTGTGGCCGCCCGTGTGAGGGACGTCGTGGCCGCCGGTGTGCGGGGCGGTCGTCGACGTCTCGTGGTACCACGCCGACGGTGTCGTTCCGGAGTGACCGCCCGTGTGCGGCGTGGCCGCCGGCGGCTCGTGCGGGGTGGTGGTCGGGACGTCGTGCGTCGTACCGGCCGTCGGGGTGTCGTGGTACCACGGCGTCGACGCCCCACCGGAGTGCGCGCCCGCCGAGACCGCGTCACCCGTGCTGTGCGGGATACCGCCGTAGACACCGTCGGACGTGGCGTGCGCGCCGCCGGTGTAGGTCCCACTGCCGCCCGTGGAGTGCGGGGCTCCGCCATGGATGCCGTCGCTCGCCGCATGCGCGCTGCTCGTGTACGTCCCGCTGCCGGCCGTGGAGTGCGGAGTCCCGCCGTAGACCCCGTCGGACGGCGCGTGCGCCCCGGCGTACGCGCCGCTGTCCACAGTGTGCGCCGCGTACGACGGTGTCGCGCCCGGGGCCTGGGTCGTCCAGTGGGAGGGGAGACCGGAGGGCGTCTGGTACGACGCCGGCGCGGTCTCGTGCGGAACCGGTGTGGTGTCGATGGTGCCGTCGGGCGAGACGAGGTTGCCGTTCGGCTCCAGCAGGCGGCCGTCGGGGAGGTGGACCGAGCCGTCCGGCAGCGTGGGCATGTCGATCTTGCCGATGCCCTTGAGGCCCTTGGCGATGTCGCCGATCTTCGACAGGCCCGCGCCGGCGCCCTTCGCGACATACGTCATCGGGTCGATGATCTTGCCGGCCTTGCCCGCGAGGGACAGGGCCTTGGCGACCGCGCCCGCCTTGCCCGCACCGGCCGCCGCACCGCCCGCACCGCCGGTGAAGACGGTCGTCAGGACGTTGAAGGTGACCGCGCCGGCCGCCCGGCCGGGGTTCTTGCCCCACTCGTCCCACGCCACCAGGGCCTTGCCCGTCTCCTTCATCGCGGTGCGCGAATCACGGATCCAGGACGGCAGCTTGTCGTCGGGGATCAGCCAGAACGCCGTCCCCACACCCGGGATCGAAGCCAGCGCAAGACCCGTCGCGAGCTGCGCGAGGCCCTTCCAGGCCTGGCCCATCGCGTCCCAGCCGCCGAAACCCACCAGCATGCCCAGGCCCTTGATGGTGCCCCAGATACCGTCCACGATCAGGCCGTCCCACACGAACGACTTCACCCAGTGGCCGACCTCGTACCAGTGATGCTTCTCCTCCACCGGGTCGCCCCAGGGGAGTTTCGCGTTCTTGAGGTCCTCGGCGTTGAAGCCGTACTGGTCCTTGCGGTCCGAACCGTCCCCGGCGACCATCTGGGTCCCGCCCCAGATCGCGGTGATCTTGTTGTGGCAGGTCCGCTCCGCCGCCCAGAACGCCGCCACCGTCGCGGTGATGTCGTCGCGAAGCTGGTTGTGCTCGTCGACCTTGTCGCCGTCGTACTCCCAGTCGTCGTCGTCCTTCACGGAGTCGACGAAGGTGGTCGCCTTGGTCTTCAGCTCCTTGAGCTTGGAGACGAGGGGACGGATCTCGGTGGAGTACGAGGAGAGGGCGGAGGAGACCGTCTCCAGGTCCGTGGCGAAGTCGTCCGCCCGGTCCTGCACCGGCTTGGTGGTGGCGAACAACTGCTCCGCCTCCGGCGCGTGGTAGAACGCCGACAACCCCTGGAACTGGGTGTTGACGTCCTTGCCCGTGTCGCGGACGCTCCCGGCGTCCTTCCTCAGATCCGCGTGGTCCAGCTCCAGTTGCGCCAGGTTCCCGGTGAACTGGGGGATCTCGTCCGGCTTGATCACGCCTTGCCCGCCCCCGGCATGTCCAGCTTCGGCGCCTTCAGCGTGTTGCGCTGCGCCTCCATCGCCATCTGCTCATCACCGTTCAAGTACGCCGTCGTCGCGTCCACCACACCCTGCAACGACTTCCCCGCCCGGGCGGCGACGTACGACAGGTCCTTCGACGCCCGCTCCGCGTACTGCGACAACGCCAGCGCCACCAGCCCGCCCTGCGCCTGCTCGCCTCCCGCGGCAGGCGCGTCGGCGGAAATGGTCCCCGCACTCGACGCCGCCGACGTCAGATGCTCACCGAACGCCGTCGCGTGCTTCTGCAGGTGCGACGCCGTCTCCCCGGTCGTCTTCACCACGCCCGAAATGCCCTGCGGCTTCAGATCCCAGCCCGTCACCCGTCAAACCCCCGTTCCGTAAACGGACATACAGAGTCCGGT
>NZ_JBEOWF010000046.1:0-90232 GCF_040295925.1 Streptomyces sp. NPDC002588 | reverse complement strand
GTGTTGCCGAAGACGCTTCATGTGGATGAGCCGTCGTCGCATGTGGACTGGTCGGCGGGTGCGGTGGAGTTGCTGACCGAGCAGCGGGCGTGGCCTGAGCTGGACCGTCCGCGACGGGCCGCCGTCTCCGCCTTCGGCGCCAGTGGCACGAACGCCCATGTGATCGTCGAGCAGGGACCGGAACTCGAATCGGAGATCGAGGACCGCCCCGACAGCGAGCCGTCCGGGCTGGTCCCGTGGGTGGTGTCGGGCAGGACGGAGGCGGCGTTGCGCGCGCAGGCCGAGCGGCTGCGCGCCTTCGTCATCGAGCACCCCGGTCTCGACGTGGCCGACACTGCGTACTCACTCCTGCGGAGCCGTACCGCATTCGAGCACCGGGCTGTGGTGGTGGCCGGTGATCGTGCCGAACTGCTGGGTGGTCTGGAGGCGTTGGCGTCTGGCGGTGTGGCGCCGGGTGTGGTGAGCGGTGTGGGTGTGGCTGGTCGGCGTGCGGTGTTTGTGTTTCCCGGTCAGGGGTCGCAGTGGTTGGGGATGGCGGCGGGGTTGTGGGAGTCGTCGTCGGTGTTCGGTGAGCGGATGGTCGAGTGCGAGCGGGCGTTGGATCCGTTTGTGGACTGGTCGTTGTCCGCGGTGGTTCGTGGTGAGGCGGGCGCACCCGGTTTCGAGCGGGTGGATGTGGTGCAGCCGGTGTTGTTCGCGGTGATGGTGTCGTTGGCGGAGCTGTGGCGTTCGTGCGGGGTGGAGCCGGCGGCGGTGGTGGGGCATTCGCAGGGTGAGATCGCGGCTGCGGCTGTTTGCGGTGCTCTGTCGCTGGAGGATGCGGCTCGTGTGGTGGCGCTGCGGAGCAAGGCTCTGGGTGTGCTGGCGGGTCGTGGCGGCATGGTCTCCGTTGCGTTGCCGGTGGACGGGGTCCTCGGTCGGCTTGGTGAGGGGTTGTCGGTGGCGGCGGTCAACGGGCCGCTGTCCACTGTGGTCTCCGGTGATGTGGAGGCGTTGGAGGAGTTGCTCGCCTCCTGTGAGGCGGACGGTGTGCGTGCCCGGCGGATCCCGGTCGACTATGCCTCGCACTCGGCGCATGTGGAGCGGATCCGTGAGGAGCTGTTGGAGCTGTTGGAGCCGGTGTGTCCGCGGTCGGGTCGGGTGCCGTTCTATTCGGCGGTGACGGCCGAGGTGGTCGACGGCTCGGCGCTGGACGCGGGGTACTGGTACACGAATCTGCGGCAGACCGTCGACTTCCACGGTGCGACCAAGGCGCTGCTCGCGGATGGCTTCGATGCCTTCGTCGAGACCAGCGCCCACCCGGTCCTGACCGCTGCCGTCGAAGAGACGGTCGCGGAGATGGACGCGACCGCCGTGGTGCTGGGCACCCTGCGCCGCAACGAAGACGAACAACGACGTGTGTTGCTCTCCCTCGGTGAGGCTTTCGCGGCCGGTGTCACGGTCGACTGGACAGTACTTCCGGACAGCCTGGGCCACCGGGTGGACCTGCCCACCTACGCCTTCCAACGCCGGCGCTACTGGCTGGAGCCGGGGCAGGCAGGTGTGACCGACGCCGCCGGCCTTGGGCTGGAGGGCCTTGGGCACGGACTGCTCGGCGCGATGGTCCCGGTGCCGGAGTCCGACGGCGTGGTGCTGACCGGATCCGTGTCACTGCGGTCTCACCCCTGGCTCGCCGGACACGCGGTCTTCGGCACGCCACTCCTGCCCGGAACAGCCTTCGTGGACATGGCACTTCGGGCCGGGGCAGCGGTCGGCGCGGATGCCCTGGAAGAGCTGGTGCTGGAGGCACCCCTGCTGCTGCCGGAAGCGGACGACGTACGGCTGCACGTGAGTGTGGCGGGTGCGGACGAGTCCGGGCGCCGCGCGGTCGCGGTGCGCTCCCGCTCCGGCGAGGACTGGACCGTCCATGCGCGCGGGGTCGTGGCACCGCCCGTCGCCGGCGAGCCTGCCGCGACGGTGGGCGCCTGGCCTCCGGTGGGTGCGGAGAAGGTGGATGTCTCCGCGTTGTACGAGGAGTTCGCCGCCGCCGGTTACGACTACGGGCCTTTGTTCCAGGGCGTCCAGGCTGTCTGGCGCCGGGACGGGGAGGTCTTCGCGGAGGTCGGGCTGCCGCAGGGGGGCGGTGACGGATTCGCCGTGCATCCCGCGCTGCTGGACGCCGCGCTGCACTCGCTGGTGCTGATCGATCCGGCCGCGGACGGGGTCGGCGAACCCCGGCTGCCGTTCTCGTGGACCGGCGTCTCCCTCGCGTCCTCCGACGTCACCGCACTGCGCGTACGACTGGCCACCACGGACGACGGCGGCGTGTCGCTGTCGGCTGTGGACACGGCGGGCCGGCCCGTCGTATCGGTGGAGTCGCTGGTGCTGCGCGCGGTGAACACGGAGCAGTTGCGGGTCGGCCGGCAGGAGGGCCTCTACCGGCTGGAGTGGCAACCCGCGCCGGGCGGACCGGTGCAGGCGACGACCGACCGCTCCGTGATCCTGGGTGCCGATCCCGACCTCGCCGCCCTCGGGGAGTCCGTCCCCGACGTCGTCGTCGCACCCTTCACGGCCGGTGATGTGGCGCCGGAGGGGTTGGCCGAGCAGGCACGTACGGTCACGCGGCGCGCTCTGACGCTGATGCAACAGTTCCTCGCCGACGAGCGGCTGGCTTCGACGCGGCTGGTGTTCCTCACCCGCGGCGCGGTCGCGACACGGCCGGGCGACGACGTCGCCGACCTGATCAACGCCCCCGTGTGGGGCCTGGTCCGCTCGGCACAGCGCGAACACCCCGACCGACTGTGGCTGGTGGACGGCGCCGACGAGGCGCTGGCCGCCAACCTTGCCCTCGGTGAGGAACCACAGTCGGCAGTGCGCGACGGCGTGGTCTTCGTCCCGCGGCTCGTCCGGCACGACCCGTTCTCCGTGAACACCACCACGGGCTTCGGCAGGGAAGCCGGCACGGTCCTGATCACCGGTGGCACCGGCACCGTAGGCGCCCTGATCGCCCGCCACCTGGTCACCGAACACGGCATACGCCACCTGCTCCTGACCAGCCGCCGTGGCCGACAGGCGCCAGGCGCCGCAGAGTTGGTCACCGAGTTGGAGGCCATCGGGGCCCAGGTCACCATGGCCGCATGCGACGCGGCCGACCGCGAGGCCCTGGCCACCGTGCTCGCCGCCATCCCCCCGGACCGGCCACTGACCGGCGTCATCCACGCGGCCGGCGTCCTCGACGACGCGACGATCACCGGCCTGACCCCGGACCGACTCGACCGTGTCCTGCGCCCGAAGATCGACGCAGCGCTCAACCTGCACGACCTCACCCAGGACCACCACCTCGACGCCTTCGTCCTGTTCTCCTCGGCGGCCGGCGTTCTCGGCAGCCCCGGACAGGGCAACTACGCGGCGGCCAACGCGTTCCTGGACGCCCTCGCGGCACACAGAACCGCGGGCGGGCTGCCGGCGCAGTCGCTGCCGTGGGGGCTGTGGAGCGAGCGGAGCGAGTTGACGGCGTCACTCTCGGACGCGGAGCGCGAGCGTACGGGACGCTCGGGTGTACTCGGCCTGTCGTCCCAGGAGGCACTGGCCCTCTTCGATGCCGCGCGGAGTTCCGGCGAGCCCGTGCTCGTGCCGATCCGCCTCGACCACGCGGCGCTCCGTCGCCAGGACGTACCGCCGGTGCTGTGGCACGAGGTGCGCCGTCCGGGGCACGCCGGGCCGGGGTCCGCGCGGCCGGCGGCCGCATCCGCCCGGGAACGTCTGCTGGGGCTGCCCGAGGAGGAGCGTCGGGCGGGCCTGCTGGATCTCGTCCGCACCCATGTCGCCGCGGTGCTCGGCCACTCCACCACCGGCTCGGTTACGGCGGAGCGTGCGTTCAAGGAGCTGGGCTTCGACTCGCTCACCGCCGTTCAGCTGCGCAACCAGCTGGCCGCGGCGACCGGAGTGAAGCTCCCGCCGACCGTGGTGTTCGATCACCCCAACCCGGCGGCCCTGGCCGCCCACCTCGGCGGCGAACTCTTCGACGGGGGCCCGGACCCGGACTCGGCCGCCGTACTGCAGGAACTCGACCGCCTGGAGACGGCCCTCCTCTCCTCCATGTCCCGGCTCCCGGACCCCGAGCACGTGTCGTCCCGGCTGCGCGCGCTCGCCGCGAAGGTCGCGGGAACCGGCGGCGACAGCACCGACATCGACCCGGAAATCGCCTCGGCCACAGCTGACGAGCTGCTCGGCCTCATCGACAAGGAATTCGGCTCCGTGTGACGCGGTCCGGTTCGAGGCGATGAGCGGCACTTCCCCCGTGATTGTGAAAGGCGATGGACAAGGCGATGGCAGAGCAGGAAAAGCTCCTCGAGTACCTGAAGCGGATGACGGTCGACCTCCGACAGGCGAACCAGAGGCTCAGCGACGTCGACGCGAAGGCGCATGAGCCGATCGCCATCGTGGGCATGGGCTGCCGCTTCCCCGGCGGGGTGCGTTCCCCGGAGGAACTGTGGCAGTTGGTGGCCACCGGCACGGACGCGATCTCCGGCTTCCCCGCGGACCGGGGCTGGGACCTGGAGAACCTCTACGACGCGGATCCGGAGACGCGCGGGAAGGTCTACACGCGCGAGGGCGGGTTCCTGTACGACGCGGCGGAGTTCGACGCGGGGTTCTTCGGGATCTCGCCGCGTGAGGCGCTGGCGATGGATCCGCAGCAGCGGCTGCTGCTGGAGACGTCGTGGGAGGCGATCGAGCGGGCGGGCATCGACCCGGCGTCGCTGCGCGGCAGCCGTACCGGCGTCTACATGGGCCTGATGTACCACGACTACGCCGTACACACCTCGGGAGTCCCCGAGGACCTGGAGGGCCACCTCGGCACCGGCACGGCGGGCAGCATCGCGGCCGGGCGCATCGCCTACACCTTCGGCCTGGAGGGGCCCACGCTCACGGTCGACACGGCGTGTTCATCGTCGTTGGTGGCGTTGCACCTGGCGGTGCAGGCGCTGCGGCGTGGTGAGTGCGCGATGGCGCTGGCGGGCGGCGTGACGGTGATGTCCTCCCCGGCAGCCTTCCTGGACTTCAGCCGGCAGCGCGGGCTGTCCCCGGACGGCCGGTGCAAGGCGTTCGACGAGGGAGCGGACGGCACCGGCTTCGGCGAGGGTGCGGGTGTGCTGGTGGTGGAGCGTCTGTCGGACGCGGTGCGGCTGGGGCATCCGGTGCTGGCGGTGGTGCGGGGCAGTGCGGTCAATCAGGACGGTGCGAGCAATGGTCTGACGGCGCCGAACGGGTTGTCGCAGCAGCGGGTGATCCGGCAGGCGCTGGCAGACGCGCGGCTGGGCGCTGGGGATGTCGACGTCGTGGAGGCGCACGGGACGGGCACCCGGCTCGGTGACCCGATCGAGGCCCAGGCGCTGATTGCGACCTATGGGCAGGAGCGGGCCGATGAACTGCCGTTGTTCTTGGGGTCGTTGAAGTCGAACATCGGGCATGCGCAGGCGGCCGCGGGTGTGGGTGGGGTCATCAAGACGGTGATGGCTCTGCGGCATGGTGTGTTGCCGAAGACGCTTCATGTGGATGAGCCGTCGTCGCATGTGGACTGGTCGGCGGGTGCGGTGGAGTTGCTGACCGAGCAGCGGACGTGGCCCGAGCTGGACCGTCCGCGACGGGCGGCCGTCTCCTCCTTCGGGCTGAGCGGCACCAACGCCCACGTCATCCTCGAACAGGTCACCGCACCGGAGCCGGAAGTCGGGCGCGAGCCGCACGGACTGCTCCCCTGGGTGCTGTCGGGCAGGACGGAGACCGCCTTGCGGGCGCAGGCCGAGCGGCTGCACGCCTTCGTCACCGAGCACCCCGACCTCGACCTCGTCGACGCGGCGTACTCCCTCCTGCGCCGCCGCACCGGGTTCGAGTACAGGGCCGTCGTGCTGGCCCAGGACCGCGCCGAACTGCTGGCCGGTCTCACCGCGCTGGCGGCCGAAGAGCCCGCGTCCTCGGTCGTGCGAGGCGCGCGCGGTGACGGCGCGCTGGCCTTCCTGTTCACCTTCCAGGGCAGTCAGCGCCCGGGCATGGGACGCGAGTTGTACGACGCGTTCCCGGTCTTCGCGGCGGCCTTCGACGAGGTCTGCGCCGAACTGGACCGGCGCCTCGGCCGGCCGCTCAAGGAGATCGTCTTCGCACCCGAGGGCACCCCCGAGGCCGCGTTGCTGGCCCAGGCCGAATACGGTCACCCGGCGGTGTTCGCCCTGGAGGTCGCCCTCCACCGGCTGATCGAGCACTGGGGCATCCGGCCCGACGTGGTCTTCGGCGGCTCCAACGGCGACTCCGCCGTGCTCCACGTGACCGGCATGCTCTCCCTGGCGGACGCGGCCGCCTTCGTCACCACGCGGGGCCGTCTGCTCCAGCAGACACCGCAGGGCGGCACGATGGTCGCGATCGAGGCGTCCGAGGACGAGGTCCGCGCCTCCCTGCGGGGCCGCACCGGCACCGTCGACGTCGCCCTGGTCAACGGCCCGCGGCAGGTCGTCATCTCCGGCGACGAGGACCTCGTCGCGCAGATCGGCGACGAGTGGCGGGCCGCCGGCCGGCGGATCCACCGCATGTCCTTCGGCCGAGCCTTCCACTCCGCCCACATGGAGCCGATCGTGGACCGGTTCGTGACGGCGGTCCGGGAGCTGGAGTTCCACCAGCCGCGCACCCCGGTGATCAACTGCCTGGACGGCCGGCTCGCCGATCCCGCAGAGCTCTGCTCCCCGGAGTACTGGGGGCGTCACGTCCGTGGCGCCGTCCGCTTCCTGGACGGCATGCGCACCCTGGAGGCCGACGGCATCCGCACCTACCTGGAACTCGGCCCGGTCGCCATGCAGTCCCTGATGGGACGCGAGTGCCTCGCCGAAGACAGCGACGCGGCGCTGCTCCCCACCCTGCGCGAAGGGCGCCCGGAGCCCGTCAGCCTGCTGACCGCCCTTGCCCACCTGTACGTCCGCGGCATCGACTTCGACGCCGACGCCTTCTTCGGCCACCTGGGCCCGCGCCGCATCGAGCTGCCGACGTACGCCTTCGAGCGCGTGCACCACTGGCTCGCCGACTCCCCTGCCGCCGGTGCCGCCCGGCCGGCCGACCTGGGCCTCGGCGCGGCAGACCACCGGTTGCTGGGCGCGGCGGTGTCGGTGGCAGGGGCCGACGAACTGCTGCTCACCGGCCGCCTGTCGCTGCGCACCCACCCGTGGCTCGCGGACCACGCGGTGGCGGGCACGGTGCTGCTGCCCGGCACCGCCTTCATCGACCTGGCGCTCCACGCGGCCGACCTCTCCGACTGCCGGGCGATCGAGCAGCTGACGCTTCAGTCCCCGCTTGTCCTGCCCGAACAGGGCGGCATCCAGCTCCAGTTGGCGGTCGGCGCGGCGGACGCGGCAGGCCGGCGTGGACTGACGGTCTACGCCCGGCCCGACGACTCCGCCGACCGGCCGTGGACCCGGCACGCCTCCGGCACCCTGGCCGCCGACGCTGCCGACCCCGCCTTCGATCTGGCCCAGTGGCCCCCGCAGGATGCCCGCCCGGTGCCGGTGGACACGCTGTACGACACCCTCGCCGCCGCCGGACTCGACTACGGCCCGGCCTTCCGGGGCGTACGCGCGGCCTGGCGGCGCGGGACCGAGATCTTCGCGGAGGTCGCCCTGGCCGAGGAGGCGGCAGACGGCTACGGCGTGCACCCCGCGCTCCTCGACAGTGCCCTGCACGCCTGGAGCCTGGCCGGACCGGACGCGTCCGGCGGGCCGCGGCTGCCGTTCCACTGGTCGGGTGTGCGGCTCTTCGCGACCGGCGCGGACACCCTCCGGGTCCGGCTGGCCCCGGCCGGTGCGGACGCGATGGCGCTGGCGGTGGCCGATCCGACGGGGCTCCCGGTGGCGTCGGTGGAGTCGCTGACGGTGCGGCCGGTCACGGCCGATGCGCTGCGCGCGCCGTCCACGGCGGACGCGCTGTACCGGCTCGACTGGATCCCGGCAGACGCGGCGGAGCCGCTGGCACCGGGCAGCTGGGCAGGCGTCGGCTCCACCGAGGACGACCACCACCCCTCCCTGGCGGCCCTGGCCACCGCCGTCGACGCCGGTGCGGCCGTACCGGACGTGGTGGTCGTACGCGAACAGCCGGTCCTCGACGGCCTGCACGACGCGGTCCACCGCACGCTCCATCTGCTGCGGGCATGGCTGGCCGACGAACGGTTCGCGGCCGCCCGGCTGGTCCTCGTCACCAGCGGCGCCGTGGGCGAGCGGGTCACGAACCCGTCCGCCGCCGCGCTGCACGGCCTGGTGCGCTCCGCGCAGACCGAGCACCCGGGGCGGTTCGTCCTGGTCGACACCGACCGACCGGAGGAGCCGCTCACGACCGCGGTGCTCGGCACCGAACCGCAGTTCCTCGTCCGCGACGGCGCCTGGTCGGTGGCCCGGCTGGCGCGGGCCGAGGCGAGCGCCGGCGCGTCCGCCTTCCGTCCCGACGGGACCGTCCTGGTCACCGGAGGCACGGGCGCCCTCGGTGCGGCCGTCGCCCGGCACCTCGTGGCGGCGCACGGCGTCCGCCGCCTGGTGCTGACCAGCCGCAGGGGCCCGGCCGCCGACGGCGCCGAGGCGCTGGCGGCCGAACTCGGCGAGCTGGGCGCCACCGTGTCGGTCGTCGCCTGCGACGCGGCCGACCGGTCGGCCCTGGCCGGCGTCCTGGCCCGGATCCCGGCCGAGCACCCGCTGACCGGCGTGGTCCACGCGGCCGGGGTCGTGGCCGACGGACTGGTGGAATCCCTCACTGCGGAGCAGATCGACGCGGTGCTGCGCCCCAAGGCCGACGCCGCGCGCCACCTCCACGAGCTCACCCGGGAGCTGGACCTGGCGCACTTCGTCCTGTTCTCTTCCGCCGCCGGAGTGTTCGGCGGCGCGGGCCAGGGCGCGTACGCGGCGGCCAACGCCTTCCTGGACGGCCTGGCCGCCCATCGCCGGGCGAACGGGCAGCCCGCGCTCTCGCTCGCCTGGGGACTGTGGGCCGAACGCAGCGGCATCACCGGCCACCTGGCCGAGACGGACCTCGCCCGCATCGAGCGGGCCGGCTTCGCCCCGATCGCCGTCGAAGAGGGGCTGGCGCTCTTCGACGCCTGCCTCGCCGCCGACCGGGCGGCCCTGCTCCCGATGCGCCTCGACACCGCACCCCGGCCCGGTCGGGAGGTGCCGCCGCTGCTCAGCGCCCTGGTGCGCGCGCCGCGCCCGGCAGCCCGGACCGCTGCCGCGCCCGCCGCGACGCTCCGCGACCGGCTGCTGGCGCTGCCCGCCGCCGAACGCGACAGGATGCTGCTCGACGTGGTCCGTTCGCACGCCGCCACCGTCCTCGGCCACGCGACGGCCGACGCCGTCGGCGCCGAGCACACCTTCCGCGACCTCGGCGTCGACTCGCTGAGCGCCGTCGAACTGCGCAACGCGCTCGCCCCGCTCACCGGCCTGGCGCTGCCTCCCACCCTGGTCTTCGACTACCCCACACCGGCCGCGCTTGCCGCGTATCTGCGCCGCGAACTCCTCGCGGAGAACACCGACGCAGCCGAACCCGTCGCCGCCATGGCCGACGAGCCGATCGCCATCGTGGGCATGGGCTGCCGCTTCCCCGGCGGCGTGGGCTCCCCGGACGAGCTCTGGCAGTTGGTGGCCACCGGCACGGACGGCATCTCCGGCTTCCCGACGGACCGGGACTGGGATCTGGAGAACCTCTACGACCCGGACCCGGGCGTGCGCGGGAAGGTCTACACACGCGAGGGCGGGTTCCTGCACGACGCGGCGGAGTTCGACGCGGGGTTCTTCGGGATCTCGCCGCGTGAGGCGCTGGCGATGGACCCGCAGCAGCGGCTGCTGCTGGAGACGTCGTGGGAGGCGATCGAGCGGGCGGGCATCGACCCGGCGTCGCTGCGCGGCAGCCGCACCGGCGTCTACATGGGCCTGATGAACCGCGACTACCTGACCAGGCTGCGCGCCATCCCCGAGGAACTGGAGGCGTTCCGCGGCACCGGCACGGCAGGCAGTGTGGCGGCCGGCCGGCTGTCGTACACCTTCGGTCTGGAGGGCCCGGCCGTCACGGTCGACACGGCGTGTTCGTCGTCGCTGGTGACCCTGCACCTGGCGGTGCAGGCGCTGCGGCGCGGAGAGTGCCGGATGGCGCTCGCGGGCGGCGTGACGGTGATGTCCTCCCCGGCCGCCTTCCTGGACTTCAGCCGGCAGCGCGGGCTGTCCCCGGACGGCCGGTGCAAGGCGTTCGCCGACGGCGCGGACGGCACCGGCTGGTCCGAGGGTGTCGGCGTCCTGGTGGTGGAGCGTCTGTCGGACGCCGTGCGGTCGGGACATCCGGTGCTGGCGGTGGTGCGGGGCAGTGCCGTCAACCAGGACGGTGCGAGCAATGGTCTGACGGCGCCGAACGGGCCGTCGCAGCAGCGGGTGATCCGGCAGGCGCTCGCCGATGCCGGACTGAGCGCCGCGGACGTCGACGCCGTCGAGGCGCACGGAACGGGCACCCGGCTCGGCGACCCGATCGAGGCCCAGGCACTCCTCGCCACCTATGGGCAGGACCGGGGCGATCAAGCACCTCTGTTCCTGGGGTCGTTGAAGTCGAACATCGGGCATGCGCAGGCGGCCGCGGGCGTGGGTGGGGTCATCAAGACGGTGATGGCCCTACGGCACGGTGTGTTGCCGAAGACGCTGCATGTGGATGAGCCGTCGTCGCATGTGGACTGGTCGGCGGGTGCGGTGGAGCTGCTGACCGAGCAGCGGGCGTGGCCCGAGCTGGACCGTCCGCGACGGGCGGCCGTCTCCTCCTTCGGGCTGAGCGGCACCAACGCCCATGTCATCCTCGAACAGGCGCCCGAAGCCGAGGACGTCCCCGACGCCGAGTTCGGCCCCGTCCCCTGGGTCGTCTCGGGCAGGACGGAGACCGCCTTGCGGGCGCAGGCCGAGCGTCTGCACGCCTTCGTCACCGAGCACCCCGACCTCGCCCCGGGGGCGGCGGCGTACGCCCTGTTGACCACGCGCACCACCTTCGACCACCGGGCCGTGGTGGTGGCCGAGGACCGCGACGCGCTCCTGAGCGGCCTGGCCGCCGTGGCCGCCGGTGAGCCCGCAGCCGGAGTCGCGCAGGGCCGGCAGCACTCGGGCCGGCTCGCCGTCCTCTTCACCGGGCAGGGCAGTCAGCGCCTCGGCATGGGACGCGAGTTGTACGGCGCGTTCCCGGTCTTCGCGGCGGCCTTCGACGAGGTCTGCGCCGAACTGGACCGGCATCTCGGCCGGCCGCTCAAGGAGATCGTCTTCGCGCCCGAGGACAGCCCCGAGGCGGCCCTGATCCACCACACCGGCTTCACCCAGCCCGCGGTGTTCGCCCTGGAGGTCGCCCTCTACCGGCTGATCGAGCACTGGGGCGTCCGTCCCGACGCGGTGGCCGGCCACTCGATCGGCGAGCTGGCGGCCGCCCACGTCATCGGCCTGTTCCCGCTGCCGGACGCCGCCGCCCTGGTGGCGGCCCGCGGGCGGCTGATGCAGGAGCTGCCGACGGGTGGGGCCATGGTCGCCGTCCAGGCCACCGAGCCGGAAGTGCTCGAGCTCATCGGGGACATGGCCGACCGGGTCGGTGTCGCCGCCGTCAACGGGCCGTCCGCCGTCGTCCTGTCCGGCGCCGCCGAAGCCGTGCTCGACCTCGCCGGGCAGCTGCGCGCCATGGGCCGCAAGACCAAGCGCCTGGAGGTCAGCCACGCCTTCCACTCACCGCTGATGGAACCGATGCTGGACGGGTTCGCCGAGGTGGCGCGCGGTCTCCGATTCGCCCCCGTCACCACCGAGTTCTTCTCCACCCTGACCGGCGGCCCGGTCAGCGCGGAGGAACTCGGCAGCCCCGAGTACTGGGTGCGGCACGTCCGGCAGGCCGTCCGGTTCCACGACGTGGTGGGTGCCCTCGAGGCCGACGGAGTGACCACTTTCCTGGAACTCGGCCCCGACGGCGTGCTGTCCGCGATGGGCCCCAACTGCCTGCCCGCGGCCGCGGAGGCCGTCACCTTCGTCCCCTCCCTGCGCGGCGGCACCCCCGAGACGCATAGCCTCACCAAGGCGGTCGTCCGGCTGCACGTGCACGGCGTCCCGGTGGACTGGCCGGCGTTCTGCGGCACCCCGGTGGACTGGTCGGCGGCGTTCGACGGGCCCCGCCCGCCCCGCACGGAGCTGCCGACCTACGCCTTCCAGCGGCAGCGGTACTGGCTCGACGCGCTGCCGGCGCAGCCGGAGGACCTCGGCGCCGCCGGGCTCGTCCCCGCGGACCACCCACTGCTGGGCGCCGCCATCGAACTGCCCGGCTCCGGCGGCCTGTTGTTCTCCGGACGCCTCGCCGCCCACACCCAGCCCTGGCTCGCCCAGCACACCCTCGCCGGGACGCCGGTGCTGCCCGCCTCCGCCGTGGTCGACATGGTCCTGCGGGCCGGCGACGAGACCGGCTGCGCCCTCATCGAGGAACTCGTCCTGGAAGCCCCGCTGGTCCTGCCCGACCAGGGCGGCACGCACCTCAGGCTCACGGTCACCCCGTCCGGAGAGGGACACACCGTCCAGCTGCACTCGCGGCCCGAGGGGACGTCCGGTTCCGGCGGATGGGTGCGCAACGCCCACGGCACGCTGCGCACCACCGGCCCGTCCCCGGACGCCGGCCTGGCCGTGTGGCCGCCGGACGGCGCCGTACCGGCCGCGGCCGAGGACCTGTACGAGCGCCTGGCGCAGGCAGGGCTCGCCCACGGGCCGGCGTTCAGGGCCGTCCGGGCCGTGTGGCGCCGCGACGCGGAGCTTTACGCCGAACTGGCCCTCGGCCCGGCCGAGGCGCAGGAGGCCGGCCGGTACCGCGTGCACCCAGCGCTGCTGGACGGCGCGCTGCACGTGCTCGGTCTGACGGACACGGCCGGCGAGCTGCCCACGTCCTGGTCGGGCGTGTCCGTGCACGCCACCGGCGCCACCGCCGCCCGCGTCCGCATCGCCCCCGGCGCACCGGGCACGGTCTCCCTGCTGCTGACCGACCCGGCCGGACTGCCGGTCGCGTCGGCGGACTCCGTGGGCCTGCGTCCCGCACCGGCCGACCTGCCTCGCCCGACGGCGCAGCGTCCCGCCCCGGCTGCCCGCCCGGCCCGGCGCACGGTCGCGGCCGAACCCGTCGCGGCTCCCGGAACCAGGGAGCGGCTGCTCGCCCAGCCGCCGGACGAGCGTGCCCGCACGCTGCTCGACATCGTCCGCCGCAGCACCGCGCTGGTCTTCGGGCACTCCGGGGCCGACGACGTGGACCCGGCACAGTCGTTCAAGGACATCGGCATCGACTCGCTCACCGCGGTCGAACTGCGCGACCACGTGACGGCGGCCTCCGGCCTGCGGGTGCCCCCGACCGTGCTGTTCGACTGCCCCACCCCGGCCGCGCTCGCCGCCCGGCTGGACGAGGAGGCGGCCGCCGAGCTGTCCGGAGTGCCCGAACTCCACCGGGAACTGGACCGATTGGAGGCCCTGCTCGCCGGGCTGCCCGGCGAGGGGACGGACCGCGAGGAGATCTACGCCCGACTGCGCGCCCTCACCGGCTCCCGGGACCGGCCGGCGGACCGCACGGCGGACGCCGACCTCGAGTCCGCCACCGCCGAGGAGATCTTCGACCTGCTGGATGCCGAACTGGAGTCGTCGTGAGCACGCAACCTGTGACCAACGAGGCGAAGTACCTCGACTACCTCAAACGCGCGACGGCCGACCTGCGCGAGGCCCGCAGACAGGTGCGCGAGCTGACCGACCGGCAGCACGAACCGGTGGCGATCATCGGCATGAGCTGCCGGTACCCCGGCGGTGTCGCCGACCCCGAGGGACTGTGGGAGCTGGTGTCGGAAGGACGGGACGCCATCTCCGGGTTCCCGGACAACCGCGGCTGGCCCGACGACAAGGCGGGCCACGGCGGATTCCTGCACCACGCGGACGAGTTCGACGCCGACTTCTTCGGCATCTCGCCGCGCGAGGCCCTGGCCATGGACCCCCAGCAGCGACTGCTGCTGGAAACGGCCTGGGAGGTGTTCGAGGCGGCCGGCCTCGACCCGTCCGCGGTCCGCGGCGAGCAGGTGGGCGTCTTCACCGGCCTCAACCTGCACGACTACGCGACCCGGGCCGAGGCCATCCCCGCCGAGGCCATGGGCTACCTCAGCACCGGCAACGCCGGCAGCGTCGCCTCCGGGCGGATCGCCTACTTCCTCGGTCTGGAGGGCCCGGCCGTCACGGTCGACACGGCCTGCTCCTCCTCCCTGGTGGCCCTGCACCTGGCGGCACAGGCACTGCGGCGCGGCGAGTGCGGGACGGCCCTGGCCGGCGGTGCGACGATCATGAGCTCTCCCGGCGCGTTCGCCGACTTCGGCGCTCAGGGCGGTCTGGCCGCTGACGGCCGGTGCAAGTCCTTCGCCGCCTCGGCCGACGGCACGGCCTGGGGAGAGGGGGTCGGACTGCTCCTGCTGGAGCGGCTGTCCGACGCACGGCGACTCGGGCACCCGGTGCTGGCCGTGCTGCGTGGCTCGGCCGTCAACCAGGACGGCGCCAGCAACGGCCTGACCGCGCCCAACGGCCGCGCCCAGCGCCAGGTGATCCGGCAGGCTCTCGCGGACGCCGGGCTGAACCCGGCGGACGTCGACGCCGTGGAGGCACACGGCACCGGTACCCGGCTCGGCGACCCCATCGAGGCCCAGGCCCTGCTCGCCACGTACGGCCAGAACCGCACGGCCGGCAGCCCGCTCTGGCTGGGCTCGCTGAAGTCGAACATCGGGCACACCATGGCGGCGGCCGGCGTGGGCGGCGTGATCAAGATGGTTCAGGCCATGCGCCACGGGACGCTCCCGAGGACCCTGCACGTGGACGCGCCGTCACCGCAGATCGACTGGTCGGCGGGCTCCGTCGCGCTGCTGACCGAGGCACGCCCCTGGCCCGGGACGGACCGTCCCCGCCGCGCGGCGGTCTCCTCCTTCGGGATGAGCGGCACCAACGCCCACGTCATCCTCGAACAGCCCGAGGAACAGCCCGAGGAACAGCCCGAGGAACAGCCCGAGGAACAGCCCACCGCACCGACCACGGCACAGTCCGAGGCGCGTCCAGGGCCGCAGGGTGCGCAACTGTCCGTACCCGTACCGTCCGCGGAACCCGCCGGCCCCCTGCCCTATGTGCTCTCCGCCCGCACTCCGCAGGCACTGCGCGCCCAGGCCGCCCGGCTGCACACGCACCTGCTCGCCCACCCGGAGCAGCGCGGTGCCGAGGTGGCCTGGTCCCTGGCGACCGGCCGTGCCGCATTGGACCACCGCGCGGTCGTGGTCGCCGACGGGCGCCAGGACCTGCTGGACCGGCTCGGCGCCCTGGCGGACGGCAGGGACGCCCCGCACACGGTCCGTGGCACCGCGGCCGCCCGGACAGCCGGCCGCACCGCCTTCGTCTTCCCCGGCCAGGGCTCCCAGTGGCGCGGCATGGCAACCGGACTGGCCGCCTCCTCCGCCGTGTTCCGGGACCGCCTCGCGGCCTGTGAGGAGGCTCTCGCGTCCCACGTCGACTGGTCGCTGACCCGGGTACTGCGCGGCGACCCGGACGCGCCCTCCCTCGACCGGGTGGACGTGGTCCAGCCGGCCCTGTTCGCCGTCATGGTGTCGCTGGCCGCCCTGTGGCGGTCGTACGGCATCGAGCCGGACGCCGTCGTCGGCCACTCGCAGGGGGAGATCGCGGCCGCCTGCGTGTCCGGCGCCCTCTCGCTGGAGGACGCCGCACTGGTGGTGGCCCTGCGCAGCCGGGTGCTGACGCAACTGGCGGGGCGCGGCGGCATGGTGTCGGTCGCGCTGCCCTCCGAGCGGGTGGTGCCCCGGCTCGCGCCCTGGGCGGACCGGATCGCGGTCGCGGCGGTCAACGGCCCGAACGCGACGGTGGTGGCCGGTGACGCCGATGCCCTGGACGCCTTCCTGGCGGCAAGCGAGGCGGACGGGCTGCGGGTGCGCCGCGTTCCGGTGGACTACGCCTCTCACTCGCCGCACGTCGAGACCGTTCGTGAGGAGCTGCTGACGCGGCTGTCCGCCGTCGCGCCGAAGCCCGCCGAGGTGCCGTTCTACTCGGCGGTCACCGGCACGCCGCTCTCCGGGACGGAGCTCGACGCCGACTACTGGTACCGCAACCTGCGCCGGCCGGTGCGCTTCGACGAGACCGTACGGCTGCTGATCCAGGACGGCTTCCGGTACTTCGTCGAGGCGAGCCCGCACCCCGTGCTCGTCGGCGGCATCGAGGAGACCGCCGAGACTGCAGAGACCGGACGCGCCGTCACCGTGACCGGGTCGCTGCTGCGCGACGAGGGCCACCCCACCCGCTTCCTGCAGTCCGCCGGCGAGCTGTACGTCCGGGGCGCCACCGTGGACTGGACCGCCGCACTCACGCCCGCCCGCCGCGTCGAACTGCCGCGCTACGCGTTCCAGCGGCGCTCGTTCTGGCTGGCGTCCACTCCCGCCGCGACGCTCCCCGCGACCCTCGCGCCCGCGCCCGCCATCGAGGAGGACACCGGAACGCTGCCGCGGATCCTGGCCCGGCTCGCCGACGACGAGCAGCGGGGCGCCGCGGTCACGGACCACGTCCGCACCGCCACCGCCGCCGTACTCGGCCACGCCACGCCGGAGGACGTCGACCCCGACCGGTCCTTCGTCGAGCTCGGACTCGAGTCCCTCACGGCCCTGCAACTGCGCAACCGGCTGCGGGAGTCCACCGGACTGTCCCTGCCCGCGACCCTCGTCTTCGACCACCCGACGGTCAACGCGCTGGCCGGGCACCTCGCGGAGCGGCTGGCGCAGGCACCCGGCGAGCTCTCCGGGAATCCGCTGACCGGTCTGTTCCGCGAGGCGTACGGCGCCGGCCGGCTCACTGAGGGCTTCCAGCTGCTGACCGCCGCCGCGGCACTGCGGCCGGACTTCGAACAGCGTGCCGATGCGGACCGCTGGCCCATCCCGGTCCGCATCACATCCGGCGCCGCCGGCCTCGCCGTGCTGTGCCTTCCCTCGCTCAGCGCCGTCTCCGGACCGCAGGAGTATCTGCGGCTCGGCTCGGCGCTCGGCGCCGCGGGCGAGGTCTGGGCGCTGCCGCATCCCGGCTTCACGGCCGGCGAACCGCTGCCGCGCTCGGCCCGGGCGCTGATCGGCGCCCAGGCGGAGACCGCCGTCGAACTGGCGGCCGGTCGCCCGATGGTGCTGCTCGGCCGATCCTCCGGCGGATGGATCGCCCACGCCGTGGCCGAGCACCTGGCCGCGCTCGGCACGCCGGCCGCCGCCGTCGTCCTGGCCGACACCTTCTCCCGGACCGCCGACCGTTCCAGCACCCGACTGATGGTCTCCCAGCTGCTGGAGAACGAGGAGGCGGCCGAACTCCTCGACGACCAGCGGCTGGTGGCGATGGGCGGCTACTTCCGGGTCTTCGCGGACTGGACCCCGCAGCCCCTCACGACCCCGGTGCTGCTGCTGCGCGCCACCGCCGAGGTCCCCGGCGCCGACGGGGGACAACGGGGGGCCGGCTGGGAGCACGCCCACCACGTGGTCGACGTGCCCGGAGACCACTTCTCGATGCTCGACGAACACCATCGGACAACCGCCGACGCCATCGCGTCCTGGCTGCGCACGGAGGTACGGGGATGACCAACGCCCTGGCTGCACAAGAGCTCTGGATCCGCCGCTACCACCCGGCACCCGAGGACACCGACCTGTCGCTGGTCTGCTTCCCCCACGCGGGTGGCTCCGCCAGCTACTTCCGCCCGCTCGCGGACGCCCTGGCCTCCGTCGTGGAGGTGTTGCCGGTGCAGTACCCGGGCAGGCAGGACCGCCGCGCCGAACCGCCGATCACCTCGATCCCCCGGCTGGCCGACGAGATCGTCACCGTGCTGGAGTCGCTCCCGCGACGCCGGCTGGTGCTGTTCGGGCACAGCATGGGCGCCTGTCTGGCCTTCGAGGTGGCCCGCCGGATCGAGCAGGCCTCCTCCCTCGACCTGGCGGGGCTTGTCGCCTCCGGCCGCACCGCCCCGCCGAAGCTGCGCGACCGCGGGGTCCGCTCGATGGACGACGACGGCGTGATCGCCGAGATCCGCCGGCTGAGCGGCACCGACGAACGGCTCCTCCTCGACCCGGACGTCATCCGAATGATCATGCCGGCCGTCCGCGGTGACTACACGGCGGTGGAGTCGTACCGGTACGAGCCCGGCCCCCGGTTGCGCTGCCCGATCAGCGTGCTGGTGGGCGACGACGACCCGCAGGTCACCCTCGCCGAGGCGGAGGAGTGGCGCGACCACACCGAAACCGGCTTCACCATGCGCAGCTTCCCCGGCGGCCACTTCTACCTGGCCGAGCAGAACACCCAGGTCGCCCGGGCACTGACCGAGGACCTGGCGCGCTTCCGCTGACCGATCACCCGCCGACGCCGCCGTCGCCGGGCAACTCCCCTCCCAACACAGAAAGAACTGGTATGGCAAACGAACCGGCTGCCCAGGCACGCCCGGCGTTCGGACTGACCGTCCTGGCCGTGTCCCTGCCGATGTTCATGGTGGCGCTGGACAACCTGGTGGTGACCAACGCGCTGGCGTCCATCCGGCGCGACCTGGACGCCTCCATCCAGGGCCTGCAGTGGGTCACCAACAGCTACATCCTCGGCTTCGCCGGCATGCTGCTGGTCGCGGCCGGGCTCGGCGACCGGTTCGGACGCCGCAAGGTGTTCGTCTCCGGACTCTCGCTGTTCGTGCTGTTCTCGATCGGATGCGCGCTGTCCACCTCGACCGCGGCGCTCGTCGCCCTGCGCGCCCTGCAGGGCATGAGCGCGGCCGCCGTCCTGCCGCTGTCGCTGACGATGCTGACCATGGCCGTGCCCCCGGAGAAGCGGGGAGTGGCGATCGGCATCTGGTCCAGCATCAGCAGCCTGGCGGTCGGCATCGCCCCGCTGATCGGCGGCGCCATCACCACCGGCATCGGCTGGCACTGGCTGTTCTGGCTGAACGTCCCGATCGGTCTCATCGCCGTACCACTGGTGCTGCGCGTCCACGCCGAGACCCGAGGCGCGGCAGCCGGGCTCGACCTCCTCGGGCTGCTGCTCGGCGCCTCCGGAGTGCTCGCCCTCGTCTGGGCGATCGTGGACAGCAGCGACTACGGCTGGACCTCCGCCCGCGTGCTCGGCAAGTACGCCGCGGCCGCCGTGCTGCTGGTGCTCTTCGTGCTGTGGGAGCGTCGCACCGCCCAGCCGCTGCTCCCGCTGCGGATCTACCGCAGCCGCGCCTTCACCCTGACCAACCTCGCCTCGCTGGCCGTGTACTTCGGTCTGTTCGGTTCGATCTTCTTCCTCGCCCAGTACCTCCAGGTGGTCCGCCACCACTCGCCGTTCGTGGCCGGTCTGTGGACCCTGCCCTGGGCCGTCATGCCGACGATCTGCGCACCGTACGCGGGCAAGCTCATCCCCAAGGTGGGCGCCGCCAGACTGATCGCCGCCGGGCTGGCCCTCGCGGCCGTGGGTCTGGCCTGGTGCGCCCTGATCTCCGACCCGGCCACCGCGGACTGGCAGATGGTGGCGCCGTACATGCTGTGCGGCATCGGCACCGGACTGATCTTCGCGCCGACCGCGACGGTGGTGGTCAGCTCCGTCCAGCCGCTGGACATCGGTAAGGCGTCCGGCACCAACGCGACCGTCCGCGAGATCGGCAGCGCCCTGGGGATCGCCGTACTCACCACCGTGTTCACCAGCCGGGGCGGCAACTACCACTCGCCGGCGGCGTTCACCGACGCCATGATCCCCGGCCTGTGGATCTGCGTCGCGGTCCTGCTGGCCGGCGGTGCGGTGGCGCTGGGCATTCCGGCGCTCAAACCGTCCGTCCCCGCCCCTGCCGCCGCCAGGCAGCCGGCTCTCGACTGACCCCGCAATCCCACAAGGAGCACAGACACATGGTCACCTTCACCGACCTCTACGCCCAGTACGGTGTGAAATCCCCGCACGACCTGTTCGAGCAACTGCGTGAGGAACGCCCGCTGTTCCAGGTCGAACTGCCCAACGGGGTGCCGCTCTGGCTGGTCACCCAGTACGCCGACTCCCGGGCGGGGCTCGGCGACGCGCGGCTGTCCAACCGGATCGGTACCCGGATCGTCTCCCAGGACGTCCTGCCCGCCGACATCCGCGCCAGCATGGGCACCCACATGCTGCGGGTCGACGGCACCGACCACACCCGACTGCGACGGCTGGTCTCCTCGGTGTTCACTGCCAGGCGGATCGAACTGCTCCGGCCGATGATCGAGCAGATGACCAGCGACCTGCTCGACAAGATGGCCGTCCAGGAGCACCCGGACGCCATCCGCGACCTGGCCTACCCGCTGCCGATGCAGGTGATCTGCGAGCTGCTCGGTGTCCCGGTGTCCGACCACGAGCGCTTCCGTACCTGGTCGAACGCCTACCTCGCCGGGGTCGGCACGCAGAACTTCCCCGTCGACGTGGTGACCGAGTTCGTCCACTACGTCCGGGACCTCGTCCAGCAGAAGCGGGCCGAACCGGACGACAAACTGCTCTCCGCGATGATCTCCGCTCGGGACGACGAGGACCGGCTCGCCGAGCACGAGCTGACCTCGATGTGCTTCCTGCTCATCATCGCCGGCTACGAGACCACGGTGAACCTGCTCGGCAACGGCACGGCCCTACTGCTCGCCGACCCGGCACTCGCCGACCGCCTGCGAGCCGACCACGAGGCCATCCCGGGGGCCGTCGAGGAGTTCCTGCGCTTCGAGAGCCCGGTGCCCGGCGCGAGCTTCCGGGTCGCCACCGAGACCCTGGAACTCGGCGGCCAGACCATCCAGGAGGGCGAACTCGTCCTGATCAGCCTGCTGTCGGCCAACCGCGACGAGCGGGTCTTCACCGACTCGATGACCTTCGACGCCGAGCGCAGCCCGAACCAGCACATGGCCTTCGGCTACGGCATGCACTACTGCCTGGGCGCTCCGCTGGCCCGGCTGGAGGCCCACATCGCCTTCCGCCAACTGCTGAACCGCTTCCCCAAGATGGAGCGTCTGGACCCGTCGGCCGAGCTGAAGTGGCGACCCGGGCTGGTGATGCGGGGCCTGACCGAGCTCCCGGTGAAGCTCAACCAGTAGACACGCCGAAGGTGGTGGCCGACCGACACGGCCACCACCTTCCGGATCCGAATCCCCCTACCCCGACGGGAGTCTGTGGTGATAGCCGACCTGGTCGCCGCGATCGAGTCGCCGGACGCAGTGTCACGCGACTTCGCATCCATGCCGGTTCCGGAGTCCTATCGAGCCGCCGTGCTCTTCAAGGACGAGCAGCACATGTTCGACGGACTGCCGGTCTCGGACCGGAAGCCCGCCAAGGCCTTGCACATCAGTGACGTACCGACCCCGGAACCCGGCCCCGGCGAGGCCCTCATCGCCGTCATGGCGAGCTCCGTCAACTACAACACGGTGTGGAGCGCCCTGTTCTCGCCCGTGCCGACCTTCGCCTTCCTCGAACGCTACGCCCGCACCGGGGGGCCGGCCGCCCGGCACGACCTGCCCCACCATGTGATCGGCTCCGACCTCTCCGGGGTGGTGCTGCGCACCGGACCCGGAGTGCGCCGCTGGCACCCCGGTGACCGGGTGGTCGCGCACTGCCTGTCCGTCGAGCTGGAGGACGCGGCGGGCCACGACGACACGATGCTCGACCCCGAGCAGCGGATCTGGGGCTTCGAGACCAACTTCGGCGGCCTGGCCCACCTGGCGCTGGTGAAGGCCAACCAGCTGATGCCGAAGGCCGCTCACCTCACCTGGGAGGAGGCCGCCGCACCCGGCCTGGTCAACTCCACCGCCTACCGCCAGCTGGTCTCGAGAAACGGCGCGGGCATGAAGGTGGGCGACAACGTGCTGATCTGGGGCGCGGGCGGCGGTCTCGGCTCGTACGCCACCCAGTACGTGCTGGCGGGGGGCGCGATACCGATCTGCGTCGTCTCCAGCGAGCAGAAGGCGGCGATCTGCCGCGCGATGGGCGTCGAGGCGATCATCGACCGCACCGCCGAGGACTACCGGTTCTGGCGGGACGAGCAGACCCAGGACGCAAGGGAATGGAAGCGCTTCGGCAGCCGGATCCGTGAGCTGACGGGCGGCGAGGACGTCGACATCGTCTTCGAGCACCCGGGCCGGGAGACGTTCGGCGCCTCGGTCTACGTCGCCCGCAGGGGCGGGACCATCGTCACCTGCGCCTCCACGTCCGGCTACCGGCACGAGTTCGACAACCGCTACCTGTGGATGCATCTCAAGCGGATCGTCGGTTCGCACTTCGCCAACTACCGCGAGGCATGGGAGGCCAACCGCCTCATCGCCAAGGGCCGGATCCACCCCACGCTCTCCCGTACCTATCCGCTCGACGAGGTCGGCCGGGCGGTGGGCGACGTCCACCGCAACCGGCACCACGGCAAGGTCGGCGTGCTGTGCCTGGCCCCCCAGGAGGGCCTGGGCGTCACGGACCCCGAGCTGCGGGCCCGGCACGAGCCGGCCATCAACCGGTTCCGGGCCGGCTGAGCTCGGCGACACCGCCGCAGTACCGCCGTCCTCTCCCCCCACACCCGCGTTCACACAGATTGGCAGCACGCACATGACCGACACCCCGGTCGACAGCAGCCCCCTCACCTATCCGTTCGAGCGGCCCTCAGCGCTCGAACCGTGCCCTCACTACAAGCGGCTGAGGGAGACGAAACCGGTCGCGGACATCCGGATGCCGAGTGGCGACCACGCCCTCCTGGTCACCGACTACGAATCGGTGCGAACGGTGCTGTCCGACGCCCGCTTCAGCCGGGCCGCCACCGCCCGGCCCGGTGCTCCCAGGATCGGGACCGAGCCGCAGAACGCCAAGAACCTGCTCAGCATGGACCCGCCGCAGCACACCCGAGTACGTCGGCTGGTCTCCCGGGAGTTCACCGCCCGCCGGGTGGCAGCCCTGCGGCCGCGCATCCAGAGCCGTACCGATGAACTTCTGGACGCGATGAAGCGGGCCGGGCCGCCGACCGACCTGGTTCCCGCCCTGGCCTTCCCGCTGCCCGTGACCGTCATCTGCGAACTGCTCGGGGTCCCGCTCGACGAACGGGAGCAGATCGCCGAATGGTCCGGCACCGTCCTGTCGACCGTCTCACTGCCGGTCGAGCAGATCATCGCCGCCCACTCGGGTCTGGCCACCTATCTGGGCGGGCTCATCGCCGCCAAGCGTGCGAAGCCGGGCGACGACCTCCTGTCCGCCCTCGTGTCGATCCATGAGACGGACGCCGAACGACTCGACGAGGAGGAACTGCTCCACCTTGCCATCACCCTGCTCATCGCCGGGCACGAGACCACGACCAACCAGATCGCCAACGGTGTCCTGGCGTTGCTGACGCACCCCGAGCAGTTCGAGGCGGTGCGCCGCGACCCCGGAGTGATCCCCGCCGCCGTGGAGGAACTGCTGCGCTTCGTCCCCCCGGGAGACGAGGCGACCCTGCGCATCGCCCTGGAGGACGTGAAGCTGGGTGACACCGTCGTGCCCACGGGCACCGCGGTTCTCGCGTCCCTGGCCTCCGCCAACCGTGACGCCCGGCACTTCACCGAGCCCGACACCCTCGACGTCACGGACACCGCCAGAGCCCAGCACCTGACGTTCGGCTACGGCATCCACTACTGCCTCGGCGCGGGTCTGGCCCGCCTGGAGCTGGAGATCGCGATCGGCACACTGCTGCGCCGCTTCCCCACACTCCGGCCGGCCGTGCCGGCCGGGGAAGTGCCGCGTTCCTCCGGCCGTCTGATCCATGGGGTCACGTCTCTGCCTGTCGCCTGGTAGGAGAAGCCGGGAGCTCCGCTTCCGGCTGAGAGTGCTCGCACGGGGGAGGGCCGTGCGCAGCGCGACGCCGACCCGCTCACGGCCCCTCCGGGCACGGCCGACTGCGGCTGCTGACGGGGTCAGTCCCGTACGACCTCGGGCAGCGGCCGCAGGAAGCGGTGGTCCGCCGACCCGAACTCCCCCTCGGGGCGGGCCGCCTGGAGTACCACGTCGAGCGCGGCGCCCGCGTCGCATCCGTAGTGCCCGCTGGCCCAGGCGGCGTTGGCCTCGACCACCGCCCATTCGGAGCCGTCGGTCAGACCGACGTCCACGACGATCGCGCTCGGCAGCCCCGTACCGGCCAGCCGCCCCGCGAACGCCAGCACCTCCCGGCGGCGCGGGTCCTCGGCCAGTGGGGCGACGTCGAGGCCGCCGCGGGTCGCGTACCGGCTGCCGGTGCGCACCTCGCCGTCCAGCAGGAACAGCCGGTACTCCGCGGCGAACGTCACGATGTCGCTGACCAGCACCGGTTCCGTGTCCTCGACGGCGTCCGGGCCGGGCAGCCCGCTGCCGTCCGGGTAGACCCGGGCGGGGAAGCTCTTGTCGTTCGGCGGCTTGATGAACGCGGGGCGCCGCAGCCGCCTGGCCTCCGCGACGGTGGTGAACTCGATCTCCCGCAGGGTGAGTTCGCGGGGCAGCCGGGCAAGCCAGTTCTCCGGTGCCTCCAGCAGCCCGAGCCCCAGCTCCCGCGCGACCGTGTCCGCGAACAGCGGCCCGGCGTACAGCGAGGCGCCCGCGGCGCCCCGCCAGGGCTCGGGCACCCGCCAGTCGCGCAGCGTCTCCACGTGCGCACCGCGCCGCCGTGCCGCGTCCGCGAGGGCGTGGCCGGTCGCGGTGACGCGCGGGGAGAGGAACAGGGTCCGGGTGGTCGTCATGGGAGAAGAGGGTGGCCTACGGGCGGGCCCCGGCGACACCTGATTTCTGCCGGGGCCCGCCCGGGTCACAGCCGGGTCAGCTCGTCCACCAGGTCGTCGAGACCCAGCGACCCCTGCGAAAGGGCCGCCATGTGCCAGGACTTGAGGTCGAAGCCGGCGCCGTGACGCTCGCGGGCCCTCTCCCGGCCCAGCAGCCAGGCCCGTTCGCCGAGCTTGTAGCCGATCGCCTGACCGGGGATCGTGAGATAGCGGGTCAGCTCGCTCTCAACGAAGTCCGCCGGGCGGCTGCTGTGCGAGCCGAAGAACTCCTGCGCCAGCCCGGGCGTCCAGCGCTCGCCGGGGTGGAACGGCGAGTCGGCCGGGATCTTCAGCTCAAGGTGCATCCCGATGTCGACGATGACCCGCACCGCGCGCATCATCTGCGCGTCCAGGTACCCGAGCCGCTGCTCGGCGTCGGTGAGGAAGCCCAGTTCGTCCATCAGCCGCTCCGCGTACAGCGCCCAGCCCTCGCAGTTGGCGCTGACCATGCCGACGGAGGCCTGGTAGCGGGAGAGCTTCCCGGCCATGTGCGCCCACTGCGCGAGCTGGAGGTGGTGGCCGGGGACGCCCTCGTGGTACCAGGTCGAGACGAGGTCGTAGACGGCGAAGCGGGTCTGCCCCATCGTCGGGAGCCAGGTGCGGCCCGGCCGCGAGAAGTCCTCCGAAGGGGACGTGTAGTAGGGGGCGGCCGCGCTGCCGGCCGGGGCGATCCGCGACTCCACCTTCCGGACCCGTTCGGCGAGTTCGAAGTGGGTGCCGTCCAGTCTTCCGATCGCCTCGTCCATCAGGCCCTGCAGCCAGTCGCGTACCTCGTCGACGCCCTCGATGTGCCGCCCGTGCTCGTCGAGATGGGCCAGCGCCACCCACGGGGTGTCCGCGCCCGGCAGGACCTTCTCCGCCTCCTGCTTCATCTCGGCGAGCAGCCGGTGGTACTCCGCCCACCCGTACGCGTACGCCTCGTCCAGGTCGAGGTCGGTGCCGTTGTAGTAGCGGGACCAGCGGGCGTACCGTTCGCGGCCGACGGTGTCCGGCGCGCCCTCGACCGCCGGCGCGTACACCTCGCGCATCCAGTCCCGCAGCTCCACGAGCGCGGCCGTGGCCCTACGGGCCGCGTCGTCCAGCTCGGCGCGCAGCGCGTCGTCCAGCGGCACGGCCGCGGCGGCCACGAAGTCCTCGAACCAGCCGCGGCCGGCGCCGTCCGTGTCCGACCATTCGGTGAGCTGGTCGATGAGGGTGGCGGTCGGTCGCGGCGCCGCGTACAGCTTGCGCTCCAGACCGAGCGCCAGGGACTCCCGGTAGCCCGCGAGGGCAGCCGGCACGGCCCGCAGCCGCTCGGCGATCGCCGCCCAGTCGTCGGCGGTCTGCGCGGGGGTCACGGTGAACACCTCGCGCACGTGCTGCGCGGGCGTGCCCAGGTTCCCGACCGCCCGCAGGCCCTCGTCGGCCTCGTGCACGGCGAGCTGTGCGGTGAGGCGCTCGCGCAGCAGGCGCGCGCATCGGCGCTCGATGTCACTGTCCGCGCCGGGTTGTCGCTCCGCTTCGTCGAGCTTCGCCAGGGTGTCCCGCGCGAGCTGCGCGAGTGCCTCCTGCCCGGCGGGGGACAGGTCGGGCATACGGCTCGAACTCTCGGCCACGCCCAGGTAGGTGCCGATCACCGGGTCGAGGGTGATGAGGCCGTCGACATAGGCGTCGGCGACCGCACGGGGAAGCGGGCTGTTGGTCTGTGACATGGGCACCATCCTCGTACGGGGAACGACGCACGTCACGGCGTTTCTACCGTCGGCCTCATCCGCCGGTCCCGGGCGGCAGCATCGGGCCGCAGGCCCACTGCTGGAAGATCAGGCGGGTCTCCACCCTGGCGACCTCCCGGCGCGCCGTGAACTCGTCGAGCACGAGCCGCTGGAGATCGGCCATGTCGGCGACGGCGACATGCACCAGGTAGTCGTCGGGACCGGTGAGGTGGAACACGGTCAGCGCCTCCGGAAGCGCCCGGATCCGCTCCACGAACGGTCCCACCAGCTCCCGCCGATGCGGTCTGACCTGCACCGACAGCAGCGCCTGCAGGCCTCGCCCCAGTTTGGCCGGATCCAGGCGCAGCTGATGCCCGAGGATCACGCCCGAACGGCGCAGCCGGGTCACCCGGTCCAGACACGTCGACGGCGCGACGCCGACCTGCGCCGCGAGATCGCGGTAGGTCGTCCGGGCGTCGTTCTGCAGCAGCCGCAGCAGCTGGAGATCCACCGGGTCCAGTACGACAGATTCGGACATCCGTCGAACGTAGCACGGCGTTCGATTCCGATGGCCCGTCCGTTGTTCACTCTGCGGTCCATGGACTCAGCCGCAGCGAGCACGCACGCGTACGACGCCGTACGTCACTCCGCAGCGCCCCGCGCACTGGCCACCGAGGCCGTGCACGCCGGGCGGGACGATCTGGCCCGGCAGGGCCTGCACGCCCCGCCGATCGACCTGTCCACCACCTATCCCTCGTACGACAGCCGCGCCGAGGCGGCCCGTGTCGACGCCTTCGCCGCCACGGGCGCCGAGCCGCAGGGACCACCGGTCTACGGACGGCTCGGCAACCCGACCGTCGCCCGCTTCGAGACCGCCCTCGCCCGGCTGGAGGGCACCGGGGGCGCCGTGGCCTTCGCCAGCGGGATGGCCGCGCTGAGCGCGGTGCTGCTGGCGCGCGCCGCCACGGGGCTGCGGCACGTCGTCGCCGTACGGCCCCTCTACGGCTGCAGCGACCACCTGCTGACCGCCGGACTGCTCGGCTCGGAGGTCACCTGGACCGACCCGGCCGGGATCGCCGACGCGCTGCGCCCCGACACCGGTCTGGTGATGGTGGAGACCCCGGCCAACCCGACCCTCGCCGAGATCGACCTGCGGGCCGTCGCGCACGCCTGCGGCTCGGTCCCGCTGCTCGCCGACAACACCTTCGCCACCCCGGTGCTCCAGCGGCCGGCCGAACACGGCGCCCGGCTCGTCCTGCACAGCGCCACCAAGTACCTCGGTGGCCACGGCGACGTGCTGGGGGGCGTCGTGGCCTGCGACGAGGAGTTCGCGGGACGGCTTCGGCAGATACGGTTCGCCACCGGCGGCATCCTGCACCCCCTGGCCGGATACCTGCTGCTGCGGGGCCTGTCCACCCTGCCCGTCCGGGTCCGGGCCGCCTCCGCGACCGCCGCCGAACTGGCCCGCCGTCTCGCCGCCCACCCGGGCGTGGCACGTGTGCGGTACCCGCGCCTGGGCGGCGCGATGATCGCCTTCGAGACGCACGGCGATCCCCACGCGGTGATCGCGGGGGTCCGGCTGATCACCCCGGCCGTGAGCCTGGGCAGCGTCGACACCCTCATCCAGCACCCGGCGTCCATCAGCCACCGCGTCGTGGACGCCGAGGAGCGCCGGGGCGCCGGCGTGAGCGACCGGCTGCTGCGGCTGTCGGTGGGGCTGGAGGACGTCGAGGACCTGTGGGGCGATCTGGCGGGGGCGTTGGGGGCGCCCGTCGCCGTATGAGAACGGCCCGGCGGTGTCGTACCGCCGGGCCGCTTTCCGCCCTCGTGGGTCAGTCGCGTGCGACGCGCTCCCCGTACTGCCGGGACACCTCGTGCGCCGCGTCCCTCTCGAGTCGCGCCGTGATCACCAGCGTCCCCTCCTCGATCTGGTAGTCGAGCGGCAGCCCGAGCCCCCGCATCGCGGCGACCATGCCAGTGTTGGAGGACTGCGTCACCGCGTACACGCTCTCGCAGCCCGCCTCCACGGCCATCGCGACGAGCCGGCCGAGGAGTTCGGTGCCGATGCCGCGCCGCTGCCACTGGTCCTCGACGAGCAGCGCGACCTCCGTCTCGTCGCCGTCCCAGAGGAGGTGGCCGAGGCCGACGATCCGCCCGGACGGCGTCTGCACCGCGAGGGTGCGGCCGTAGCGGGGGCTGAGCAGGTGGTTGAGGTACCGGTCCGCGTCGCCGACCGGCCCGTGGTAGCGCATCCCGAGAGTGCGGGTGGAGCACCGCTCGTGCATCGCTCTGGCCGCCTCGAGGTCACCGGTGTCGGCCCGGCGCACGGTGATGTCGTTGCCCTCGGGCAGCGTCAGCACGTCCTGGCTGCGCGGGATGCGCGGCCCGAGCCTGGCGTCCAGTTCGACCAGGGCACGCGCGCGTGCGAACTCGGTCGGGGTGAACGGCAGATACGGCCGCTCCACGGTGATCACTCCGCCTTCCGGCGCCCGCAGGCGCATCACAGTGTCCTCCAGCACTCCTTCGACGGGTACGTCGGCCTGCCGCCGGCCGCCGCCCGCGGACGTGCCGGGGAACTGGCGGATCGTGCACCGGCCGAGCAACTGGCGGAGCGCGAGCGGCAGTTCGGCCGCGTCCAGGGCGGTGCGGGTGGCCAGGCCGAGGACCCGGGTCGGCGCGTCCACCAGATCGTGCGCGTCGGCCCGCTCGATCCAGGTGCCGGTGCCGCCGGCGCCGGAGACGGCTCCGGTGATCTCGGCCGCCGAGAGCGGGGCCGGAGCGCGCAGCAGGAACTCGTCCACCGTGTCAGCGCCCAGCGGATGCGTCTGGAGGTTCAGGATGTCCACCCGGTGCCCGGCGAGTGCCGTGCACAGCGCGGCCAGGGACCCCGGGGAGTCCCTGACCGTGGTCCGCATCCGCCACAGGGTGCTGTCCTCACCCACGACGGCGGGCCCGGCCTGCTCCTCCGTGAAGGAGGGCCGGGCACCGGTATCGCCCGTCGGCGGCGGGTCCTCGTGGCGCCGTGGCAGCCAGGAGCCCTTGAAGAGCGCGGTGAGCACGGTGAGTGCGGTGGATTTCCCGTCGGTCACGTTTCGTGTCATGCATCCACTGTGAAGGAACGGTGTTGCGTGATCACGAACGATCTGTGACTGACGGGTAAAGGCCGCGAATGCCCGTTTTGTTAAGTCTTCTACGACTACTGCCCTGCTCTCCTGCCTGATTACTGTCCGACCCTGCCCGGCTGGAGCACCTGGGTGAACAGCACGGTGCCGTCCTGCTCACGCAGCCGGACCGTGAGTTCCCCGCTGTGGCCGTCGATGTCGACCTCGCCGAAGAACTGGTATCCGCCGGCGGGCGAGACGTTGGCCACGGTCGGCGCCTTCACGAAGACCCGCTCCGGACCGAACGTGCCGTCCAGCGCGCTGGCCGGGAAGGCGCCCGCGTTGAGCGGGCCCGAGACGAACTCCCAGAACGGCTCGAAGTCGGTGAACGCGGCCCGCGACGGCTGGTAGTGCTGCGCGGACGTGTGGTGCACGTCGGCCGTCAGCCACACCGTGCCGGTGATCCTGCGGTGCTTGACGAACCGCAGCAGTTCGGCGATCTGCAGCTCACGGCCGAGCGGCGCGCCCGGGTCGCCCTGCGCGACCGCCTCGATGTTCGGCCTGCCCTCCGTGGCGTCCGGCACCACGAGCCCGATCGGCATGTCGGAGGCGATCACCTTCCACACCGCCCGCGACCGCGCCAGCTCCCGCTTGAGCCACTCCAGCTGCTCACGGCCGAGGATGCCCTGCGGGTCGACGGTCTGGTCGTCGGGCGAGTTGGCGTTGCGGTAGGTGCGCATGTCGAGCACGAACACGTCGAGCAGCGGTCCGTGCCGCATCACCCGGTGCACGCGGCCCTGCCTGGCGCCGGGCTGCAGCGTCGAGATCGGGAAGTACTCGCTGAACGCCCGCCGGGCGCGCGCGGCGAGCACGTCGACGCTCTTCTCCGTGTACCGGGGGTCGGCGTCGGTGATCACCTCGCCCGGGTACCAGTTGTTGCGGACCTCGTGGTCGTCCCACTGGATGATCGAGGGCACCTGGGCGTTGAACCGGCGCAGGTTCTCGTCCAGCAGGTTGTAGCGGAAGTTGCCGCGGAACTCCGCGAGCGTCTCGGCCACCTTGGACTTCTCCTCGGTGGTGACGTTCCGCCAGAGCGAGCCGTCGGGCAGCGTCTGGGTCGCGGTGACGGGGCCGTCGGCGTAGATGTTGTCGCCGCTGCAGACGAAGAAGTCCGGGTCGAGCCGGGCCATCGCGTCGTAGATGCGGTAGCCGCCGAGGTCGGGGTTGATGCCCCAGCCCTGCCCCGCGAGGTCACCGGACCACAGGAACCGCACCCCGCGCCGGCGCCCGGCGGGCACGGTGCGGAAGGTGCCGTTCACCGGCTGCCCGGTGCGGCGCGGGTCGTCCGGGTCGGCGAGCAGCACGCGATAGTGGATCTGCTCGCCCGCCGGCAGCCCGTGCAGGCGGGTGGTGCCCGTGAAGTCCGTGCCCGCCCCGAGCAGCGGCCCGTACCATCGCCGCGCGTGCCGGAACGACTCCGTCGCCGCCGTCTCCACGATCATCCGCGCCGGGCGGTCCGAACGCACCCACACCAGCCCGGAGCCGGAGGTCACGTCCCCCGCCTGCACACCCCAGTCCGCACGGGGCCGCCCCGACAGGGCGAGCGCCGGCGCCGCGCCGGCCGCGACGGGCAGGGTCAGGGCCGCGGACGCGGCGAGCGATCCGCGCAGTACGCTGCGGCGCCCGGGGAACGGACGATGTGACATGGCAGGGCCTCCAGAGACGGGATACGGCCGATGTGCACAGTCACAACTACTGGTACGCCGCAGCGCACCGGGAAACCGCAAGTGAACAACTGACCGCACCGGCACGGGATCCGACACCCGTCACACCCCCGTGGCCTCCCGGCGGCACGCGCGCGTGGCGCCGCGACCCGGGCGGTGGGTGGGAAGCCGCGGATCCTCCCGCGGATCGGCGCCCAAGGCCATGGCGTCGGGTGGGGCCCACTCGAACGGCTCAGCGGCTCCCGTCCAGGATCACGCGGGCCACCAGGGCGGGGTCGTCGTTCATCGGGCAGTGGCCGCAGCCGGGGAGGCGTACCAGGCGGGCGGCGGGGATGATCTGCTTGGCGCGGACGCCCTGGCGGCGGACCAGCAGCCAGTCGCGGGTGCCCCAGCCGACGGTGACCGGGATGCCGGGGATGTCCTCGGTGAACTGGACGGTCGTGCCGGCCCGCAGAGTCTGGTCGAACCCGGTGGCCTGCGCCAGCGCCAGCGTCTCGGCGACCACGGCCTCGGGTGAACGGCGGCCGGGGCGGGCGTAGATGGTGCTGGTGAGCGCCGTACGGCCGGCCGCCGTGCGGGACAGCCGCTCGACGAGCGGCAGCGGCATCCGGCGGGAGATGTGCCGCATGGCCAGCAGGACGCCGAAGGCGTACCTCCGCTCGGCCTCCGACCAGAACCCCGCGGGGGACAGCGCGGTGACGGACCGTACGAGCTTCTCGCGGCCGAGTTCCAGGGCCAGCAGTCCGCCGAGGGAGTTGCCCGCCACATGGGGCCGTTCCAGGTCCAGCGTCTCGCAGAAGGCGGCGAAGACGGCGGTCGTGGTGGGCAGGTCGTAGGCGAACCCGTCCGGCAGCGCCGGGGAGACGCCGAAACCGGGGAGGTCCACCGCGATGACGTCGCGTTCGGCGGCCAGGATGTCCACGACCGGGTCCCAGGCCTGCCGGTGGTGGCCGATGCCGTGCAGCAGGAGCAGTGGTTCGCCCTTGCCCGCGCGCGCGTACGAGACCGTGACGGACTGCGGGCCGATGGGGGAGGGGACCGGGAAGGAGACGGTGGCGGGCATGGGGAGCTCCTCGTGGACGGACCGGCGGACGTCGTAGACAGCTTGTCAGCAATTGCTACCGGCGGGTAGCCCTCGGCGTGTTCGTCGCCCCCCGGAGAGGTCAGCGGGCCCTGCGCAGCTCCAGGTTGAAGTCCGCGTGCCCGAAACCGCGCATGAGGTCCAGCCACAGCGGCAGCCACATCTCCACGCCCCGCGCCGACCGGATGCCCCCGAGGTCGAGCACCCGGTCCGCCGGCCAGCCGAACTCGCCGAGCAGCGCGGTGACCTGCGCCTTGGCCTCCGGATCATCGCCGCTCACGAAGACCTGGTGGTCACCCGGCACGCGCGCGGGATCCACCATCACCTCGCAGTTGACCGTGTTCAGCGTCTTCACCACGCGCGCGCGGGGGAACGCCCGCTGGATCTGCTCGCCGACGCTGTCCGAGTCCACCGGGGACAGCCGCAGCTCGCCGTCCTCGAACGCCAGCGGGTTGGAGACGTCCACCAGGACCTTCCCGTCGAGGTTGCCCGCCCCGGCCGCCTCCAGCGCGGCGAGCGCCACGCGCCCGCCCACCGCGTTCACGACGACCTCGGCGGACTCCGCCGCCTCCGCGAACGTCCCCGCGGCCCCGCCCGTGTCCGCGGCCCAGTCCAGCGCCGCCGGGTTGCCCTCGGTGCGCGAGCCGAGCGTCACCTCATGGCCCAGCTCCACCAGCTTTCCGCCCAGTGTGCGCCCCACGACCCCCGTGCCGAGCACCCCGTACCGCATGCAGACCTCCCGTTCGCCGGCCGTCCTCGGACCACCGTCGGACCGTCCTCGGACCTTCGAGGCCCATTCTGCGCCGGGACGCCGGAATGCGCCCGGAAAACGTCACCCGTCCGGAGCCCCCTTCCGCGACGCGGACGTTGCCGGAGCGTCACGAAAACGGCCGTGTGCGAACGCGTAGTGAACGCTTGCTCCTCAAGTGGCCGTCGGCCGATCGAGGGAACGAGGATTGGTCTTGACCAAGGGTGGGTGCCGCCCTATGGTCGCAGAGAAGTACAACAACCTTTAATAAACAAGGGCGAGAAAACGCCGCCGGACCACGGCGATTGCGGAGGACAGGGTGGGGACCACGCAACTGGAATCGGTACCGGAACCGAAGTACTGGCATCTCAAGACCGTGCTCAGCGAGGCGCTCGACTCCGAGTTCACCGTCGGCGAGATCCTGCCGAACGAGCGCGACCTCGCCGCCCGCTTCGGAGTTGCTCGTGCGACGCTCCGTCAGGCCCTCGAGCAGCTTGAGCTGGAAGGCCGGCTGCAGCGCCGCCGCGGTGTCGGCACGACCGTCGCGCCGCCCCGTATGGGCGTCGCCGTCGGCAGCGAACGGCAGGCCTGGCCCGGTGGCGGGGACGACACCTGGAGCTGCGTCGACAGCGTGCTCGAGCCCCCGCCCGCGGTCGTCGCCACCGCCCTGGAGACCCCGCGGGAGGAGTCCGTGCACGTGGTGCGCCGCTCCCGGGTCTCGCACGGCCAGCCGGTGGCCGCCGAACTGCTCTACGTCCCGCGGTCCTCGGTGCCCGACCTGACCGCGATCGACAGCCCGTCCGAGGCCGCACACGCGCGTGCGGTGCTGCGCGAGCTGCAGCGCCTGGAGCTCCAGGGCCAGGACCGCGCCGTGGAACTGGGCTCGGCCCGCGCGGACGACGCCAGGGAACTCGACCGGCTGCCCGGCGCCCCGGTCCTCGTCGTCACCACCCGCTTCTTCGCCGGGGGCCGCACGGCGGCGCTCTCGGTGGCCACATATCGCGCTGACACGTGCCGCCTGACGTTCGGAGCCGAGGGCGGGGTCGAAATACACCACGGCCCGGAGCGGCAGGCGTCGTGAGAATCAGCTGACTCCCCGCGCCCCGGAACTCCCTCCGGGGCGCGGCGCGTCTCCTCCGGGCCCCGGGCACCTCCCCGTCACCGACGGGCCGTCACCGTCCCGTCCACCGCGAACAGCTGCTCCTCCACATGGTCCAGGGCCAGCCTCAGCGCCCCGGTCGCCACGGCCGCCTCACCCAGCAGCGACACCGCGACCTTCGGCGGCCGCAGACAGTAGCGGGCCAACTCCTCCCGCAGCGGCTCCAGTACACCGTCGATACCGGTCGCCCAGCCGCCGACCACCACCAGTTCCGGGTCGAGCGCCAGCACCAGCGCGGCCACGTCGTGCACCAGCCGCTGCAGGAAGCGGTCCACGGCGGCCCGCGCCCGCTGATCACCCCCGCGCGCCCGCGCGAACACCTTCGCCACCGCCTGCTCGTCCAGCGGGTGCAGCGGCTCGTCCGTCGTCGACAGCAGCGTCTCCGGCGTCACCTCGCGCCCCAGCAGATGCAGCGCGCCGATCTCCCCGGCCGCCCCGCCGTACCCCCGGTGCAGCCGCCCCCCGATCAGCGAGCCGGCCCCCGGACTCAGCCCGGCCAGCACGAACACGACGTCGTCGGACTCGGTCGCCGACCCCTTCCAGTGCTCGGCCACGGCCGCCGCGTTGGCGTCGTTCTCCACCAGCACCGGGCACTTGAAGGAACGGCTCAGCCGCTCACCCAGCCGCAGCCCGGTCCACTCCGGGAGCGCCGTCCCCAGCCGTATGGTCCCGTCCGCCTCGACGATCCCGGGAGTGGCGACCCCCACGGCCCGCAACGAGCCCCGCGCCACGCCCGCCCGGCGCAGCAGCTCGGCGACCGCGGTGCGCAGCCGCTCCAGCCGCTCGTCCGCCGAGGCGGTCTCGTCGACGTCCTTGGCCTGCGAGCCGAGTATCCGCCCGTCGAGGTCGGCGAGCAGGGCCGCCACCCGGTGCGGTCCGATCTCCAGGCCCAGCAGATGGCCGGCCTCCGCCCGGAACCGGAACCGCCGCGCGGGCCGCCCCTGGCGCCGGGCGACACTCTCGTCGGCCGCCTTCTCGACGACGAGACCCGCCCCGATGAGGTCCTCGACGACCCCCTCGACCGTCGGCCGGGACAGCCCCGTGACCCGCGTGATCTCCGTGAGCGTCGCGCAGTCCGCGGCACGCAGCGCGTGCAGCACCACCGCGGAGTTGATCCTTCGCAGCAGCGAGGGATCCCCGCCGGTCAGCCGCCCCACCGTCCGTCCTCCCAGCTCGTGCGCGTGTTGGGCGGATCGTACTCGGCAGGGGGAACCCGGGCGAGTGCGGAATCCGTACCGGTTCGTCACGCACTGTCAGCCCGGTGCCACGAACCCCGACTCGTACGCCGTGATCACCGCCTGGGTGCGGTCCCTCGCCCCGAGCTTCGCCAGGACCGAGCTCACATGCGACTTCACGGTCTCCGTGCCCACCACGAGCCCGGCGGCGATCTCCGCGTTGGTCAGCCCGCGCGTCATGAGCCGCAGCACCTCGGCCTCCCGCTCGGTCAGCCGGGCCCTGTCCAGAGTCTCCCGGGCCGCCCGGTTACCGCCCCCGTCGCCGTACTCGGCGGCCAGCCGCCGCACCGACGCCGGGAACAGCAGCGACTCGCCCTCCGCGACCAGCCGTACCGCGTGCACGATCTCGGCGGGCCGGGCCCGCTTCAGCAGGAACCCGTCCGCACCCGCGCGCAGCGCCTCGTACACGTACTCGTCGTTCTCGAAGGTCGTCACCACCAGGATCTTCGGCGGCCCGTCCACGGTGCGCAGCACCGCGCGCGTGGCCTCGATGCCGTCCATCAGCGGCATACGGACGTCCATGGCGACCACGTCGGGCCGCAACCGCCGCACCAGCGGGATCACCGCCGCCCCGTCCGCCGCCTCCCCGACGACCTCGATGTCGTCCTGCGCCTCCAGCACGGCCCGCAGCCCCGCGCGGACCAGCGGCTCGTCGTCGACGAGCAGTACGGTCACCGGCATCCCGCCAGCCTAAGGGCTGTCAACTCAGCGGGAGCTCGGCCCGCACCCGCCAGTCGCCGGCGTCCGGTCCCGTCGAGGCGTGTCCCCCGAGCAGGGCGGCGCGCTCGCGGATCCCGCGCAGCCCGCTGCCCCGCCCGGGGCCGGGTATCCCGGCCGCCAGCGGATTGCGCACCTCCAGCCGCAGCAGGTCGCCGACCACCCCGACCCTGACCCGCACGGGAACGGCTCCCGCGTGCCGCAGCACATTGGTCAGCGCCTCCTGGAGGATGCGGTAACCCTCGCGGGACACCGGCCCCGGCACGGTCTCCAGCGGGCCCGTCACCTCGGCGTCGACCTTGGCGCCGGAGGCTCGCGCCGACTCCAGCAGCCGGCCGGCCTCGGCGAGCGTCGGCCGGCCGCGCAACGGCCGCTCCGCCTCGCGCAGCACCCCGAGGACCCGCTCCAGGTCCTCCAGGGCGGCCCGGCCGGTCTCCTCGATGGCGTCGAGCGCCCGGTCGGTGAACTCCGGATCGCCCGCCGCCCGAGCCGCTCCCGCCTGCACCACCGCCACCGTCAGCGCGTGCCCGATGGAGTCGTGCAGTTCCCGGGCGATCCGGTTGCGCTCCAGAAGCTGCTCCGTCCGCTCCTCCAGGGCGGCCAGCCGCTCCGCCGCCGACGGGCCGAGCAGCCCGCGCGCGACGACGGTGACCAGCTCGCCCAGGCCGACGACGACGCCGTACAGCGCGAGAACGGGGAGGGGGACGAGCAGAGCCGGCCACCAGCCCGGTGTCGCGTCGGGCAGGAGAGGTATGCCCGCCGGCGCCCGGCCGTGCGCGAGTTCGTAGACCCCGGCGGGCAGCCACACGCACGCGAACACCGCCGCCGCGCCCAGGACCATCCGCGCCTCCAGCCACACCACCGTGCGCACCCGGTCGCGCCAGGTCGCCGAGGGGGCCACCGAGAAGCCGGGGTCGGCCACGCCGGGCAGGAGCAGCAGCCGGGCCTGCACCCCCTCGCCCGTCCGCACCGCGGGGATCAGCCCGACCGGTACCAGCAGCAGCGCGGGCACCCATGGCCGCGATGGGTCGATGAACATCCACACGCTCACGACCAGCATCGGCACCCACAGGTGCAGCAGTCGTGTGTACGTCGTCCCCCGCAGCAGCGGGCGCAGCAGGCGGCCCATGCGGACAAGCCTGCCAGCCCCCACTGACAACGGTCCTCCCCCGGGCGGGGGAGACACTCTCCCCCGCCGGGGGAGGCCCGACGCCCCGTCCGGCGGCGAGAGTCGTGGCCATGACCAGCATCGACGTCCACGAGCTCACCAAGGAGTACGGCCCCCGGCGGGCCGTGGACCGCCTGACCTTCCGTGTCCTGCCCGGCCGCGTCACCGGCTTCCTCGGCCCCAACGGCGCGGGCAAGTCCACGACTCTGCGCCTCGTCCTCGGCCTGGACCGGCCGACCTCCGGCACCGCCACCCTCGGCGGCCGCCCCTACGTCACCCTTCCCGACCCCCTCCGCCGGGTCGGCGCCCTCCTCGACGCGCAGGCCGCGCACGGCTCCCGGACCGGCCGCGACCACCTCCTCGCCCTCGCCGCGAGCAACCGCATCCCGGCCCGCCGGGCCGACGAGGTGCTGGAGGAGACCGGGCTCGCCCCGGCCGCCCGCCGCCGCGTGAAGACGTACTCGCTCGGCATGCGGCAGCGCCTCGGCATCGCCGCCGCCCTGCTCGGCGAGCCCGAGGTGGTGCTCCTCGACGAGCCGTCCAACGGCCTCGACCCCGAGGGCATCGTCTGGATCCGCGGGCTGCTGCGCAGGCTCGCCGGTGAGAGCCGCACCGTGCTGGTCTCCAGCCACCTCATGAACGAGACCGCGTCCTTCGCCGACCACCTCGTCGTCCTCGGCCGGGGCCGGCTGCTCGCCGACACCCCGACACGGGACTTCATCGACACGCGTGTACGGCCCCGCGTCCGCATCGGCACGACCGACCCCGCCGCCCTGAAGAGCGCCCTCGCCCGGCACGGCCACGAGGCCGTGGAAGAGCGCGACGGGCACTGGACCGTGGCCCACGCACGCGCCGCCGACATCGGCCCCCTCCTCTCCGAGGCCGGAGTCCCCCTGCTGGAACTGACCACGGAGCTTGGCACGCTGGAGCAGGCCTACCTCGAACTGACCGCGGCCGACGCCGAGTTCGCGGCGCGACGACCCCAGGAGGCCTGACCGTGCCCGTTCTGCACGCCGAGTGGATCAAGATCCGTACGCTGCGGTCGCAGGCCGGCGCCCTGTGCGCGATCCTGCTCGCCACCGTCGCGTTCTCCGCACTGGCCGGGTTCGACACCGAGGGCGCCGACTCCGACCCCCTCTTCTCCGCGTTCTTCGGCGTGACCTTCGGGCAGATCGCCGCCATCGCCTTCGGTACGACCGCCGTCTCCATCGAGTTCCAGGGTGGTGCCCTGCGGCTGTCCCTGGCCGCGGTGCCCCGCCGGGGCCGCTGGTTCGCCGCCAAACTGACGGCGATCGCCCTGCCGGTGCTCGCCGTCGGCCTCGCCACCGGCCTGGCCACGGCGGCAGTGGGCAGCGCGCGCCTTCCGGAGCTGAGCACCGCCGAGTGCCTGCGCGGAATGCTGGGCTGCGCGCTCTACCTGACGCTCATGGCTCTGCTCGCCGCCGGACTCACGACCGTTCTGCGCAGCGGGGTGGCGGCGCTGGGCATCCTCGTCCCCTTCCTCCTGATCGTGTCGTTCGTCGTCGGAGACCTGTCCGGCAACGCAGCAGACCTTCTGCCCGACCGGGCCGGCCAGGTGGTGCTGCACAGCAGATGGGACGGCACCCCGGGTCCGTGGACGGGGCTCGCGGTGACCGCGCTGTGGACGGCCGCGGCGATCACGGCGGGCGCCTGGCGACTGCGCCGCCGGGACGCCTGAGCGCGGGTGGGACCTGGCGCCGCGGCTCAGCCCTCGGCTGCCACCCGCAGCCGCCCGAACTCCTCCGCCATCGTCGCCGCCGTCCAATGCGCGTTCAGTCCGCTGGGGTTGGGCAGCACCCACACCCGGGTGTCCCCGAAGGCCCGCTCCTGCGGGCCCACCGCGGCCTTCCGGTCGTCGAAGGCGGCCCGGTAGGCGGTCACGCCGACCACCGCGAGCCAGCGCGGTTTCAGCGCCGTCACCTTCTCCACCAGCAGCCGCCCGCCCTCGAGGTACTCCTCGGCGCTCAGCTCGTCGGCCCGCGCGGTCGCCCGCGCCACCACGTTCGTGATGCCGAGCCGGTACGTCAGCAGTTCCCGCTGCTCGGCCGGCTTCATCAGCCGCGGAGTGAAACCGGAGAGGTGCAGGACGGGCCAGAAGCGGTTGCCCGGGCGGGCGAAGTGGTGGCCGGTCGCGGCCGTCATCAGCCCCGGGTTGATGCCGCAGAACAGCACCCTGAGGCCACCCGCGACCACGTCCGGTACGAGACGGTCGCGGGCTGCCTCCAGCTCCGCCTGGGTGAAGCGCCCGACACGGGTCAGAGGATCGCTCCGGGGGTGTAGCCGGCGGCCTCCGGGCGCTGCTTGACGATCTCCTCGATCCGGCCGACGACCGTCGCCACCTGAGCGGCCGCCGCGCCGGTGAAGGACAGCTTGTCGGCCATCAGGGCGTCCAGCCGGGCGCGGTCGAGCGGAATGCGCTCGTCGGCCGCCAGCTTGTCCAGCAACTCGTTGCGCTCGGCGCCCTGCTCCCGCATCGCCAGCGCCGAGGCGACGGCGTTCTCCTTGATCGCCTCGTGCGCGACCTCCCGGCCCACACCGGCGCGCACCGCGCCCATCAGCACCTTGGTGGTGGCGAGGAACGGCAGGTAGCGGTCCAGCTCACGGGCGACGACCGCGGGGAAGGCCCCGAACTCGTCGAGGACTGTCAGGAAGGTCTCCAGCAGACCGTCCAGCGCGAAGAACGCGTCGGGGAGGGCCACCCGGCGCACCACCGAGCAGGACACGTCGCCCTCGTTCCACTGGTCGCCCGCCAGCTCGCCGGTCATCGACGCGTAGCCGCGGAGGATGACCATCAGACCGTTGACGCGCTCGCAGGACCGCGTGTTCATCTTGTGCGGCATCGCGGACGAACCGACCTGGCCGGGCTTGAAGCCCTCGGTCACCAGCTCGTGCCCGGCCATCAGCCGGATCGTCTTCGCCAGCGAGGAGGGAGCCGCCGCGAGCTGCACCAGGGCGGTGACCACCTCGTAGTCCAGCGAGCGCGGATAGACCTGGCCGACCGAGGTGAACGCCTCCGCGAAGCCCAGGTGGTCGGCGACCCGCCGCTCGAGCTCGGCGAGCTTCGCGGCGTCGCCGCCGAGCAGGTCCAGCATGTCCTGGGCGGTGCCGACCGGGCCCTTGATGCCGCGCAGCGGGTAGCGCCCCAGCAGCTCCTCGACCCGGCCGTACGCCACCAGCAGTTCGTCGGCGGCGGTCGCGAAACGCTTGCCGAGGGTGGTGGCCTGCGCGGCCACGTTGTGCGAACGGCCGGCCATGACCAGCTCGCCGTACTCGCCGGCCAGCTTGCCCAGGCGCGCCAGCACGGCCACCGTGCGGTCGCGGACCAGCTCCAGCGAGCGCTGGATCTGCAGCTGCTCGACGTTCTCCGTCAGGTCGCGGGACGTCATGCCCTTGTGGACCTGTTCGTGGCCGGCGAGGTCGTTGAACTCCTCGATCCGTGCCTTCACGTCGTGCCGCGTGACCTTCTCGCGCTCGGCGATCGAGGCCAGGTCGACGGTGTCCAGGACACGCTGGTAGTCGGCGATCGCCGCGTCCGGCACCTCGATCCCGAGGTCCTTCTGCGCCCGCAGGACGGCGAGCCAGAGCTGACGCTCCAGCTTCACCTTGTACTCGGGCGACCAGAGCGTGGCGAGCTCGGCGGAGGCGTACCGTCCGGCGAGGACGTTCGGGATGCGGGGCTTGGCGGGAGCGGAAGTCACGTGGACGGAGTTTACCCACCGTCCAGGGTGGCGCGTCACCATCTACACAGGGTGAGAAAGTCCAGTTCAGGGGCTCCGAGTCCGCTGACTCGCGCATAGTCCGTGAGACATGTGTGAGACGGCGGGCCCCGACCGGTGGCTTCACCACCGGTCGGGTCCTTGAACCAGAACCTTCCGATCAAGGAGCCGGACCCATGCAGAACGTACCCGCCCGCTACCCCGTCGGCATCGCCCCACAGCTTTGAACGTTCTCCGTCGAAGCGCCTGATGCCATGCGGTGAAGCGGCATCAAGCGTGCATGGATCGCAGTGCAGACGCCCTGCGATCGCGCTTTCGCCTCCTTCGTGTGATCCGGATCATCATTCGTGGTCAGCCGGTGAGGCGGCGGCGTGCCTCGTCGCGGACTGCGGCGCCGTCCGGGTGGCCGGGCAGCCACTGCTCGGGCTCTCCCACGGTGAGTTCCACACCGCCGCCGGGCAGCGGCACCGTGCCGTCCGGCGCCACGCCCCTGCGCTGGAGCTGGGCTGCGGAGAGGTACTGCCACCAGGTCACCGGGGGCGTGCCGAGGTCGGGCGTGGCCACGGTGATCCGGCGGGTGCTGCGCTCCGCGGACACGCCCGCCCAGTCGAGGCCGGCCGCCCAGTCGCGCAGCAGGTCACGCAAGGCCCGCATCCGCTCGGCCACCTCGGCCGGCGACCAGTCGTGCCCGGCGGTGACCAGAGTCGACGCCGGGCCGCCGATGCTGCCGGCGACCAGGTCGGTGTCCAGGTCGGCCAGCGTGGCCACGGCCCCGGCCGGCAGGTCGGCGACCGCCTCGGCGGCTTTCCCGGCGGGGACAGGGCTTTCCACGCCGTACACGAAAAGGCTGAGCCGCCGCCCGGCCAGCCAGGTGAGCAGCGGGGTCGCAGGCGCCCAGCCCGGCGCGGCCCGGACGTACGCCCAGGCCGCCGTGCCGAACCCCTCCAGGTCGTCGAGCCGGCCGGGCTGGGCCACGTCGACGGTCACGTCGGCGTCGCCCAGCCACTCGGTGAGCAGCTGCGGCACGGCCAGGACCGTTTCCGCGGGCAGCGCGCCGAAGTCGACCAGAACCAGCTGGCGATCGGGCAGCGGGACCACCGGGGAGACGTACGCGACCCGCTCGACCTCACCGGCGGCATCGCGTGCGGTGAGGCCGAGCAGGCCGTCGCGGACGGCCGTCGCCGCCCCGAGAGCGGAACGTACCTCGATCAGCAGACTCTGATCGGTGCGCAGGGTCTTGCCGATCTCGGGTGACACGACGGCCGCCACTGCTCTACCTCCCGTAGTCGATACGCGACGGGATCAAACCGGCACCGGAACCCGGATGATCGGCGGGACGGGGATGCAGATGAGGCACCGGTTGTGCGCGTCGTCGTACTCGGAGCGCTTGCGTTCGGCCTTCGCCCTGGCCGCCGTCGGTGCCTTGTCCTCCTTGGCGAAATATACGTGGCCGGCCAGTTCCGGCTCACCCCAGACGACCACCTCGTCGCCACCGAGGAGGTAGTCGTCCCAGCTGTCCAGGACCAGGAACGAGTTGGCCCAGTCCTGCAACTCGGTGCCGCGTACGAAATTGACGCCGTAGTTCGCCGCCGCGAACAGGTAGCCGCCGAGTTGCGCCTCCACCTGGCCGCGGTCCTTGTAGTCCTTGACCTCGAAGATGTTCAGCTCGTCGGTCACCATGTCGACCTTGAGCGGGTCGGCCCAGCTGCCGAACCACCGCGACGGTGGATAGTCGTCGTTCAGCCGCGGCGGCTTGACCTCCCAGTCGACGGCGTCGCTGACCGACGTGCCGCCGCCGAGCTGGTCGTCGACGAACCGTGACCACCAGCCCTCGCGGCGCTTGTTCAGCTCGTTGAGGGCAAAGGCCTGCGCGGCCTTCTCCCGCTCGGCGCGCGGCTCCTTGTTCCACAGGGCGTTGAGGCAGTAGAAGCGGGCGTCCAGGCAGTCCTGCGGGATGTTGCCGCGGGTGCTGAGCATGTGTCCCTGGAAACACTTGTTGTGTGCTTCGATCGAGCCGTTCGGTGGCGGGCAGTTCTCCTGGAACAGTTTCAGCAGAGAGGTGACGATCCCGCCGACCAGGTCGCCGATGGAGACCTCGCCGCTCGGGTCGACGTAGTTGAGCGGGCTGTTCTCGGCGTACGCGTACGGGCTGAGCGTGTCGGTCTGCCCGACCATCGTGGTGAGCGGGTCGCGGCTGGTGAACCGGGACACGTCGTTGTCGTAGACGCGGGCGCGCAGGTAGGTCAACTCACCGTCGAGGGACAGTTCGCCGCGGTAGCCGAACGCCGGGGAGTTCTCCGCGGACTCCGGCTCGCCGAAGACGCTGTAGCTGTTCGACTGCGTCCAGGCCTTGGTGTCCTCGGTCCGGATCGCCGAGCCGTACACGTCGGTGGAGAACGTCGCGGAGTCCTTCCTGGTGTCGGCGAAGACGCGGCCGACGCCGTACACGAAGTTCGCGGTGTCCTGCCCGCCCTGGGTGAGGATCTGCGGTGTCGAGCCGTCGCCGCCGCTCCACCGGTAGGTGACGGCCTTCTCGTGCTCGCCCGTCAGGCCCTTGTCGGTGGTGTCGAGCAGCTTGGACAGCAGGCCGTTGCCGTCGTAGGTGGCCGCGGTGACGTCGGTCCTGCCGTCGCTCGATCGGGCGGCCTCGACGACACGGCCGAAACCGTCGTACGTGAGGGCGAGTTCCTCGTGCTTGCCGACGCGCTTGACGAGGCGGCCGGCGGCGTCGTACGAGTAGGTCACCTTCTTGTCATCGTCGCCGGTCAGGTCCTTCGGGCCCCGGTCGGCGGTGATCAGCTGGCCGGCCGCGTCGTACGTGTAGACGGTCTCCTTGCCGCCCTGGGTGAGGCCGGTCCGGTTGCCGATGGCGTCGTAGGCCAGGGTGATCGTGCCGCCCTTCTCGCCGGTCGCCTTGACGACCTGACCGGCGGGGTCATAGGCGTAGTGCGACTTGCGGCCCGCCGCCGGGTCGGTGTACTTGACGATCCGGCCGTCCGCGTCGCGCTCGACCGTGGCGTCGAACACCTCCTGCCCCTTGCGTTTCTCGGTGTAGGCGGCGAGCAGGCCACCGTCGTACCGGTATGTCCGCTTCCACTTGTCCGGCAGGTTCTCGGCCAGGGTGCGGCCGTCGGCGTCGAGCTTGTAGGTCACCTCACCGGCCTTCGGATCCGTCAGCCCGATCAGCCGGCCGTCCACGTCGTACCGGTAGTCGATCGTCAAACCGTCCGGGTACGCCAGTGCGACCCGCCGCCCGGCAAGGTCGTATGTGGAGGTGACGACCGCACCGTCCGGGCCTTTCGTGGTCAGCAGCCGGCCGACCTTGTCGTACGCGTACTCGGTCGTCCCGGTGCCGTCGGTCATGCTGCTGCGCCGGCCGAGCTTGTCGTAGCCGAAGGTGACCGTCGTGCCGTCGTCGGCGGTCCGCTTGGTCAGCAGGTTCCGCTGGTCGTACTCCATGGCGACCGTCCGGCCGGCCGGGTCGGTGACCGAGGTGAGGTTGCCGGCCTGGTCGTACGCCTGCCTGGTGACCCGGCCCAGCGGGTCGGAGACCTGGGTCTGTCGGCCACCGCGGTCGTAGGCGTACGTGGTGACCGCACCGTTGGCATCGGTCAGGGTGCCGAGGTGGCCGCCCTGGTCGTAGGTGTACTTCGTGGTGCCGCCGTTCGGGTCGACCGCGGCGCTCAGCTGGCCGGCCTTGTCGTAGCTCCAGGTGCGCACCGCGCCGGACGCGCTCGTCTGCCTGGTCTTGCGGCCGGCCGCGTCGTACTCGTAGCGGGTGACGCCGCCGCGCGGGTCGGTGGCCTCGACCATGTTGCCGGCCGTGTCGTACGCGTACTTGTCGAGCAGGCCGGCCGGGCTGAGCTCGGAGGTCTTGTGGCCGTCGGTGTCGTAGGTGTAGACGTAGACGCCGCCGCTGGGCAGGGTCTTCTTGACCAGGTTGTCGACGGCGTCGTAGGCGTAACGGGTGGTGTTGCCCAGCGGGTCGGTCTCGGCGGCAAGACGGCCCCGGGCGTCGTACTCGTATCTGGTCACCGCGCCCAGCGCGTCGGTGACCGCGACGACACGGCCCGCCTTGTCGTACGTGGTGACGGTCCGGTTGCCGGCCGCGTCCTCGACCACCGTCTGCCGGTCCAGTGCGTCGTACTCGTACGTGGTGATGTTGCCGGACGCGTCGGTCAGCGTGGTCGCGTTGCCCCGCTCGTCGTAGCCGGTGACCTGGGTGCCGGCCGGGTCGGTGAGCGTGGTCTGCCGACCGTCGGCGTCGTAGCCGTACCGCACGACCGAGCCGGACGGGTCGGTGACCGTGCTGACGCGGCCCAGCGGGTCGTAGCTGAGCGTGCTGGACGCGCCGAGCGGGTCGGTGACCGAGGTGAGCTGCCCGTCGCGGTCGTAATCGTAGGTGATCTTACGGTCGAGCGCGTCCGTGGTGGCGGTCAAATTGCCGTACGCGTCGTAGTCGTTCTTCGTCACGGCGCCGGTCGGGTCGGTGGTGCGCAGCAGGCGGCCGCTCGCGGTGTACTCGTACTTCGTGACGGCGCCGCCCGGGTCCGTCTTCGAGGTGACGCGGCCGGCACCGTCGTAGCCGTACTTGTGGACAGTGCCGGACGGGCCGGTCACCTCGGTGGGGTGCCCGACCGCGTCGTATCCGATCCTGACGACCCGGCCGGCCGGGTCGGTGCTGGCGGTCAGGCGGCGCGCCGTGTCGTACTCGTATGTGGTCTTGCCGCCGGTCGCGTCGATCACCTCCGTGACCAGGCCGGCGTCGACAGTGGACCGGGTCACCGCGCCGTCCGGTGCGGTGACCCGGCTCGGCACCCGGCTGTCGCCCGCGTATTCGTAGGTGGTCACACCACCTGCGGCGTCGGTCACGGTGGTCAGCCGGTCACTGTTGTCATAGCCGTACGCCGTGGCGACGCTGCCCTGGGCCTGCCGCGTGACGTTGCCGCGCGCGTCGTACTCCAGGGTGGTCTTCACCCCGCCGCGGGTGCCGAACTCCACGAGCCGGCCGGCGGCGTCGAAGACCTGGCTGATCGAGTTGCCGTTCGGGTCGGTCGCGCTGATCAGCCGGCCGGCCGTGTCGTGCCGGTAGAGCACCGGCGCCGTGGAGCCGTTGGTGGTCGCGGTCGTGACCCCGGTGCCCTCGTCGTAGACGATGTCGAGCGCGCCGCCCGTGCCGTAGCCCTGGTGCGACACCCGGTTGTCGCCGTCGTAGGTGTTGGTGACCGAGGCCAGGCCGTCCGGGTCGGTCACCACGGTGAGCAGGCCGGCGTCGGTGGTGGTGTAGCGGACGCTTGCCTCGCCGGGCACCTTGACCGCGGAGAGCCCGCCCCGCTCGGAGTAGCTGTAGGTGACGGTGCGCCCATCGCCGGCCTCGACAGTGGTGAGCCGGCCGTCGGCGTCGTACCCGAAGGTCAGCGTCCCGCCGGTGGAGTCCGTGGCCGTGTGGAGCCGGTCATCGGTGTAGGCCAGCGTCACCTGCTCCCCCTCGGCGGAGATGCTGCTCAGCCGCCCGTTCTGGGCGAAGGCCAGCGCCTGGCCGCTCGGGTAGCGCAGGGTCCAGCCGTCGCCGGGCCCGGTGCTCAGGTCGGCGTCGATGTCCTGCGGGCGGCGGAAGCCGCCCGAGCCGTCCGCTGCGAACGTGAACTCACGACCGTCGTCGTCGGTGAAGGCGACGTCGCCGTCCGGGCCGGCCTCGACGCGCTGGCTGTAGCTGGTGGTCCAGCCCCTGCCGAACGGGCCGACGCTCGAGTTGAGTGAGTTGTACCAGCGGCTCCAGCCGAGCAGGCCGGAGGAGAGGGAGAGGTCGGTCGCGGCGGTGGTGAAGTTGCCCGTCGCGGTGTTGACGCCGACGCCGGTGAAACCGTATCCGGCATGCTGGCCGAACAGTTCCTCGACGGGCCGGGTCACCAGCACCGGCTCTCCGGCATAGGCGGACGTCGTGGCGGGCATCGTGGCGAGCACCGTCGCGACGACGGCCGCCAGCGCCACGCCTAAGCGCAGTCTTGTTCTCATGGGTTTCCCTCCACGCGTGCGGTGGAAGCGGTGCGAGAGAGCGCCGCGGGACGCCCGGGATGCTAACAACTACCTGAAGACCACCACTATGCACAGGTGAAAACCGTTACTCGGGAACCTTCAGTGAGCACAGTGCACCGTGAAAACCGTTGAGATGGGCGAAGCCGTGCTGACCGGGCCCGTACCTCGTCCAGTGCCTTGTCGGACAGTTTCTGACCACGGGTCAGGGGCCGGTTGCGGGCAACCTCGTAGACTCCTGATCGCAGAAGTCCGCGTCGTCGTATACGGCCAGGTCCTCAAGTGGCGTCATCGCGCCGCCGTCGGCGTCGGGCCGAAAGCGTCAGCAAGGCTGGTCAGGATCGAGCCGGACCAACTGTTCTCCCCGAACACGCTGACCGGCACGGCGAGCACACCGCAATCGCGCTGGAGTGTCTCCGCTGGGATTTCGACCGGGAAGAAGTAGTTGCCGGGACATGTCCGGCTCGCCGTGGGCATCGCCCCGAGCACTTCGTCCGGCAACCGTTCGAACAGCCGCTCAGCCCGTGCGGCCAGTTCGTCGACGACCTGCCGGGGTACATCGCTGTGCTCGGTCAGCAGGCGGTCGGCGAGCCTCAGTTGTGCCGGCGTCGGCGGATCCGCCCGGAACGCTTCGGCCAGGTCGGCTTGCGCCGGACCCAGCAGGACCACGCCGAACGTGCGTGGCCACAGCCATCCCTTGGTGACCGAATGCAACAGGATCGCACAACCGGTGTCCAGCAATCGCCGTGTGCCGGCAGCGAACGGGGCTCCCAGGTCGTAGACGCTGTCGATCAGCAGGCGGCGGCGTGGCGATTCCCCCAGCCACGACATCACCGCGCCGCACTCGGCATCGGAGAGGTATCGGCCGAGCGGCTTGCTGGGGTTGGCGAGCAGCAGGTATTCGGGCCGGTCGTCCGCCGGTGAGGTCGGCAGGGCCGGCGCCGGTAGCGTCGGATAGGACGTGGGCTCCAGGCCCGCGGCGCGGGCCAACTCGAAGTACACCGGGTACACGTCGCCGGGCAGCCACAACCGCGCCCGCACGGCGCGCAGCCGGTGGAACACCACACCGAGCCCGTGCCGGACCCCGCGACAGACCATGGCGTGGCCGGACCACTCTTCCGGCAGCTCGAAGCGCCGCAGCCAGGCACGGGCGAGATCGCACCGGTGCACCGTGCTCATGTCGGTCGGCGGTTCCGGTCGCATCGGAGCGAGCGCCCGGTACACGTTGGTCTCGGCGGCGTCCAGAAGCGCCGAGGAAGCACCGAGTTGCCGCTGCCGGAATTCCTGGAACGCCTCGAACCTCATGCCGCTGCGCCTTCCGGCACGATCTCGCTGGCCCGGTCTTCCAGGGAGGCGTAGCAGCGTCCGTCGGCCATGACGTTCCAGCTGCGGGCGATCCCGCTGGTGCGTTCCCAGAGCAGGCTGGGTTCGGTGTAGGCGGCGATCCGCATCGGCCGTCCGTCCCAGCCGCCGTGGTAGACCGGCGCGCCCCAGGGCAGGCGGCTCGCCAGTTCGAAGCCGTGCTGTTCGGCGAACCGGGTGACGATGGACAGCGACACCTGGTGCTCTCGGCTCCACACGTTGGCGGCGCGGTCGAAGTAGAGCGACTCGGTGCTGGTGGATACGTAGAGCTCTTTGAAGCAGACTTCCTCGACACCGAGAGCCGCGGCCCACGAAAGGTAGTCGGCGACCTCGGCCGCGTCGGTGACGCCGCCGTGCTGGAGCACGCAGATCAGCCTCATCCGCAGCCCCGGCCAGCGGTCACGTTCCACACGCCAGGTGTCGATCACAGAGCTCACCGGGGTGCGCAGCATCATCAGCCGCTCGCTGACGGCGTCGTCCTGATGGTGCCGGGAGACCGCCAGCACGCTCAGGCCTGCGGCGCTCAGGGCTGCGAGGCGGCCGGCCCGGTCGGCGTGCCGGCCTTTCGCCAGGGTGTGCGCGTTGGTGATCAGGACGACCTTGGGGAAGGCAGCCGAGCAGGCGGACACCAGTCGCAGCTGCTGTTCGAACGGTATGAGCGTGGGCTCCCCGCCGCCGGTGATCACCGCACGCTCGGCACCCGCCGCGCGGGCGCGCTCCAGCCACTGGGCGACCGCGTCCCACGGGACCCGTGCCGGCGCCTGGTCGCTGGAGATCGAAGCCGAGGAGAAGCAGAACGAACACCGGGCCTGGCAGGCGGAGGCGACCGGCAGAAGCGACACCGAGCGCGGTCGCGTGTCGGCGTAGGGACGCTGTGCCGATCCGTGCAGGTGCAGGGAGGCCGCCATCGCATCCTCGACGGTCGTCGGACGCAGAGTGAACTCGTCGCCTGCCTGGTCGAGTTCGTGGACTGCTGACAACCGGATGCGAGCCTCGTGCAGTTCCCTGCCGAGGCCGGTCGACAGGTTGGGCACCAGCTTGTCGGGGTCCACCATGGTTTCCAGCACCAACAGCCGGTCACCCGGAATGGCCAGACGGTCCAGCAGGCGTCGTGCCTTGCCGACGCCGATGCCCAACTCCGCACGGGTCAGCAGGTGGAACCGGTCGGGATAGGTGCTCTCCGGAATACCCGCCTTACCGTAAGCGAACGCGTACTTGTCGAAGCCCTTCGCGAAGTTCGACAACACGATGACGTGGAAGCGCTGGTCGCCATGGTTCATGTCGTCATCATCCATGAACGGAACTCCTGTGCAGCGCCGGGACTGCGGCCGGTTGGGGCGGACAACTATCCGATCGGCAGCGCTGGGGGCTCGCCGCTCCTCCTCCCGGGGCCCGTCCGCCCCCCCCGCAGGGCAGGGAGTCACGAGGTGATGCCGTTGTACTGGTTCCAGGTATAGGCGAGGTCGGGCGAGGAGGGCCTGCCGGTCCAGTTGAAGTAGTCCCAGACGAGTTCGGCGGGGTTGGTGGCGAGGTAGCCCCGGCCGGGCAGGTCGTCGGCGTCGTCCCAGGCCCAGGGCGGATTGGCCGCGTCGGTGTCGCACGAGCCGTTGGCGGGGCCGAGGACTCCGCCCTCGCCGCACTCGGCGCCGTACGGGTTGGAGCCGTCGTCGCCGGCGAAGTTGTTCGGCGTCGCGAACAGCGTGGTGAGGTTGCGGTTCTCCCACATGCCGTTCGAGGCGAAGATGTCGGTCAGCGTGTACTGCACGTCACGGTCGTTGGAGCCGTCCGGGACCTCGGCGGTGGACCCGGGGTAGTAGACGATGCCGTCGCCGTTCGCGTACTGGTCGCGTTCCTTGGAGAGGTAGCCCTCGGCCCATGCGGCGTGGGTGTTGGGCTGCTGGGTGGTGAACGGGCGGCCGTGGCCGTCGTCGTGCGGGTCGCCCTGCAGTTTCAGCACGCCGTCGACGCTCTCCTGGCCGCTCGTGAAGTCGCTGCCCGAGGGCAGCCAGGAGTAGAAGTTGCTGTGCGCGACGGTGATCGCGGCCTTCAGAGTGCCGTGCGCGGAGCCGTCGTCGGCGACCACGACCAGTACGCCCTCGGCGTCGTTCTCATGCTCGGTCAGGTCCTCCTGGGAGTTGTCGAGGACTCCGTCCGACCAGTCACGCGGGTGGGAGTACATGTACAGCAGGTAGGAGAAGGACTTGGTCTGCACGACCGAGTAGTAGACGCGCGCGGCGAGCGGGAACTGGCTGGTGTTCTCCCAGTTGTTGCGGCCGTTGAGGTCGCCGTCGTAGTCGTACGAGGTCAGGTAGTCGGACTTGCCGCCGAGCGCGGTCTCGCCGGTGGAGTCGACGTCCTGGAAGTCGACCGGGGCCCACCACTGGGCGAGGGCGGCTCGGTCGGCGGCGGCCGCGTGGGCGGGGGCGGGCCAGGTGAGGGTGACACTCCAGAGGGCGGCGAGTACGGCCGCCAGGGCCAGGGATCTGCGTCGGGTGAGCGGCACACGAGAACGGTGGGAGCGGCTTGATGCCACGGGTCCTCCGGGAGCGGCGAACGGAACCGGCACGTCGACGAACTCAACGTGCCGGTACGGGAGTTGACGCGTGTTCCGGTGGTGCGTGTGGTGCCGCGCGTACGATACAGCGCGGCCGGGCGCGCTGGAATGCGCGGGCCTCAGCAGGTGGTGGTGCCCCGGCGCAGCGCGTGGCCGCTGGTGTTGCTGTCGTCGGACCACTACACGGGCTTGGTGCCGCTGCTGCACGCGTCGGCGGCGGAGACCGTGAAGCCCTCGTTGTTGAGGTTGTCCATGCCGGTTGGGCGGTTGTGGATCGCGGTGGTGGCGAAGACGCCGGACGAATTGATCTGCATGGTGCGGTGCCGGCCGCCGCAGGTGTCGTCGCAGACCACCCAGAGGCGGTCGGCCTGCGGTTCCCACCGCAGTTCCATGACGTCCCGCAACGACAACCCGCTTCTCATCGGCACGTGGCAGCCGGGCCGGGCTGCTCCGGGTCAGGGCCCTACCCGTTGCCAGCCCGTCACAGGGCCGGGGTTTGTGTGGTCCGCCGGGCTGACCCAGAAGGCTTTGCCCAGCTCAGCGCTGAACTGGGCGCCTGTCCTGCCGTCGCCCGAGGAGCGGCCGGTGAGGCGGCGGCCGATCCAGGGGAGCAGGTGCTGCCGGGCGAAGCGGGCGTCGGCGACGCGGCGGGCGGCCCAGCCGGGCGGCGGGGTCGCCGGCATCGGCGTGTGCCAGTCGGTGTCCTCGGGGTCGTAGCCGAGGGCCTGCCAGACGGCTTCCGCGACCCGGCGGTGCCCCTCGGCGGTGAGGTGCAGCCGGTCGACGTCCCACAGGCGCGGGTCGCCGAGCGACGGGGCGCCGTACAGGTCGACGACGACCGCGCCGTGCCGCTCGGCCAGCTCCTCGACGCACACGAACAGCTCCTCCATGCGCGGCCGGAACCGCTCCAGGACGGGCCCCTGTCGCCCCGGGCTGCGCATCAGCACCAGCTGCTTGCAGGACGGGGCGAGCTGCTGCACCGCCTCCGTCAGCAGGCCCTTGACCCGGTCCATGTCGCACTTGGGGCGCAGGGTGTCGTTCAGACCGCCGACCAGGGTGATCACATCGGCGCCCATCGCGGCCGCCGCGGCCACCTGCTCCTCGACGATCTGGCCGATCAGCTTGCCGCGCACCGCCAGGTTGGCGTAGCGGAAGCCGGGCGCGCGGGCGGCCATCCGGCCGGCCAGCACATCGGCCCAGCCCCGGTAGGAGCCGTCGGGGAGCAGGTCCGACATGCCCTCGGTGAAGGAGTCGCCGACGGCGACCAGACTGGTGTGAGTGGAATTCGTTCGCATGGCGGCATAGATGGTAGCCCGAGCCCCATACCCGGCGGTCGGTCACCCCTGGCCCGTGCGGGGCCCGTTCCCCGTGGTCTCACGCGGGCTGGCCGAACAGCTCCCGCAGCACGTCCTCCATCGTCACCAGCCCGGACAGCCGCCCGTCGGAGCCGAGCACGGCCGCCACATGGGTGCGGCTGCCCCGCATCGCGGTCAGGACGTCGTCCAGAGGCGTCGCCTCCCGCACGCGCGCGATGGCCCGCATGTCCCGCGGCTGGAACGGCACGTCCCGCGGCGAGGCGTCCAGCGCGTCCTTCACATGCAGGTAGCCGACGATCCGCCGCCCCTCGTCCACCACGGGGAAGCGCGAGAACCCGGATTCGGCGGCCAACTGCTCGAGCCCCTCCGGCGTGACGCCCACCCGTGCGTAGACGACCCGTTCCAGCGGCAGGACGACGTCCCGCACCGGGCGGCGGCCCAGCTCCAGGGCGTCGTGCAGCCGCTCCTGGGCGCGGTCGTCGATGAGGCCCGCCTCACCGGCGTCCCTGACGATCTGGGCCAGCTGGGCGTCCGAGAAGGCCGCGGCGACCTCGTCCTTCGTCTCGATCCGCATCAGCTTCAGCAGGGCGTTGGCGAAGGCGTTGATCGCGAAGATCACCGGGCGCAGCGCCCGCGCCAGCGCGACCAGCGGCGGGCCGAGCATCAGGGCGCTGCGCACCGGCTCGGCGAGCGCGATGTTCTTCGGCACCATCTCGCCCAGGAGCATGTGCAGATAGGTGGCCACCGCCAGCGCGATCACGAAGGACACGGCGTGGCCCGCGCCCTCGGGCACACCGATCGCGTGGAACACCGGCTCCAGCAGGTGCGCGATCGCCGGCTCGGCGACCACACCGAGGACCAGCGTGCACAGTGTGATGCCGAGCTGCGCGGCCGCCATCAGCGCGGACACGTGCTGCAGCCCCCACAGCACGCTCCTGCCCCGCCGGTCGCCCTGCTCGGCGTACGGCTCGATCTGGGAGCGGCGCACGGAGATCAGGGCGAACTCCGCGCCGACGAAGAAGGCGTTGACGACGAGGGTCGCCAGCGCGATGAGCAGCTGCACGGCGGTCATCGGTCCGCCCCTTCCACCTTGTTGTCGTCGAGCGGCGCGTGCAGCAGGACGCGCGCGGCGCGCCGGCCGGACGCGTCGACCACGTCCATGCGCCAGCCGGCCACCTCGACGCGGTCCCCGACGGCCGGTATGCGGCCCAGCTCGGTGGCGACGAGCCCGGCGAGCGTCTCGTACGGCCCCTCGGGTGCCTGCAGGCCCACGCGCGCGAGCTGGTCCATCCGGGCGGCGCCGTCGGCGGAGTACAGGGCGCGCCCGTCGTCGTCCGTGCCCGCGGGGGCCAGGTCTGGCGTCTCGTGCGGGTCGTGCTCGTCGCGGACCTCGCCGACGACCTCTTCGACGATGTCCTCCAGGGTGGCGACGCCCGCCGTGCCGCCGTACTCGTCGATGACCACGGCCATCGTCCGCTTGCCGCCCAGCCGGTCGAGCAGCCGGTCCACGGTCAGCGACTCGGGGACCAGCAGCGGCTCGCGCATGATCTCCGAGACGGGCACACGCGCGCGGCGCTCGGCGGGGACGGCCAGCGCGTCCTTGATGTGCGCGGTGCCGACGACCGCGTCCAGGGTGCCGCGGTGCACGGGGAAGCGGGACAGACCGGTCGCCCGGGTCGCGTTGGCCACGTCCTCGCAGGTCGCCTGCGCGTCGAGGGCGATGACCTGGACCCTCGGGGTCATCACGTTCTCCGCGGTCAGGTCGGCCAGGTTGAGGGTGCGCACGAACAGCTCGGCGGTGTCCGCCTCCAGGGCCCCCTCCCGCGCGGAGTGCCGGGCCAGGGCCGCCAGCTCCTGCGGGCCGCGCGCGGCGGCCAGTTCCTCGGTGGGCTCCACGCCGAACCGGCGCACGATCCGGTTCGCGGTGTTGTTGAGATGGCTGATGAACGGCCGGAAGAGGGCGCTGAACCAGCGCTGCGCGTTGCCCACGCTCTTGGCCACCCGCAGCGGCGAGGAGATCGCCCAGTTCTTCGGCACCAGCTCGCCCACGACCATCAGGAAGACCGTCGACAGCGCCGTACCCAACACCAGCGCGACCGAGCTCGACGTCGTGCTCGACAGACCGATCGCCTCCAGCGGCCCCGCGATCAGCTTGGCGATCGACGGTTCGGCGAGCATGCCGACCACCAGATTGGTCACGGTGATGCCGAGCTGGGCGCCGGAGAGCTGGAAGGTGAGGTTCCGTACGGCCTTCAGCGCGCCGGAGGCACCACGCTCGCCGCGCTCCACCGCGCGCTCCAGCTCGCTGCGCTCGACGGTGGTCAGCGAGAACTCGGCGGCCACGAACGCGCCGCACGCGACCGACAGCAGGACCGCCACCAGCAGCAGGAGCACTTCCGTCATCGGGTCACCTCCGTCCCATGATCCGGCAGGGCAGGCAGGATCGCGCGATGTCGCGCACGGGTACTGGGAGGCTCGCCCATGGGCGGACGCTCACACCTTTCGAGGGGGTGGGGACCGCACGGGGTGCCGCGCGGTCCCCCAATGGTAAAGGATCGGCAAAGCTGTCCGGTGGCGAGTCCTGGTTCAGCCGACGAGCGGCTTCACCCAGCGCCGCCACCGCTCCTCCGGCTCATACCCCGCGGCGCGCCACGCATGATGCGCCGTCTCGTTCCGGGTGAGGACCATCGCGTCCCCGCGCCGCCCGCCCAGCCGGACGAACCGCTCCTCGGCAGCCGCCAGCAGTGCCGACCCGATGCCCTGGCGCCGGCACCGCGGATGTACGGCCAGCCGGTACAGATGACACCGCCACCCATCGAACCCGGCGATCACCGTGCCCACCAGCTCCCCGCCCGGGTGCTCCGCGAGGATCAGGGCCTCGGGGTCACGGGCGACCAGCCGTTCCACGCCGGTGCGGTCGTCACTGATGCTCGTCCCCTCGGCGGCGGTCTTCCAGAAGGACAGCACGGTGTCCAGGTCTTCGGCGGTCGCGGCCCGTATGCGCAGATCAGACATGCGGCGATCCCACCATGGCGGACCTGCCCGGGCACGGAATTCCACGATCCGGACACCGCCCGCCGTGCCCTTCCCGGGTGTCCGGGAAGGGCTCACTCGTGCGCGATGGCCGCCAGCACGTTCATCCGGGACGCCCGCAGGGCCGGCAGCAGCGCCGCCACCACGCCGACGACCGCCGAGCCGACGACCACCGCGACGATCGTGGTCCACGGGACGGCCAGTGCCTTCATGCCCTGCAGGGCCAGCACCTGCTGGATGCACACGCCCCACACCAGCCCCAGCGCCAGCCCCAGGACCGCCCCGAACACCGCGATCACCACCGACTCCAGCCGGATCATCCGCCGCAGCTGCCGCCGGGCGAGACCGATCGCCCGCAGCAGCCCGATCTCCCGGGTCCGCTCCACCACCGACAGCGCCAGTGTGTTGACCACGCCGAGCACGGCGATGACGATCGCGAGCCCGAGCAGCGCGTACACCAGGTACAGCAGGACGGCGATCTGATCGTGGACCAGCTTCTTGTAGTCGGCCTGGTCGCGCACCTGCACCTGCGGATACGGGTCGAGGGACTTCTCCAGACGGGGCCGCAGCAGGTCGGCGGTCGTGCCGGCCGCGGCGTTGACGTAGAGCGCGGAGTCCTGGCCGCCGGGCACGTACTTCTCGACGGTGGCGATCCCGAGGAACAGCCCGCCCTGCATGCCGAACCCGCCGGAGCCGTCCTGGTCGCTGAGGGCGCCCACCTTCAGCGAGGTCGTACGGTCGCCGGGGAACTCGACCGGGATCACGCTGCCGAGCCGCACCCCGTGGTCCTTCGCGAAGTCCACGTCCATGCCGATCGCGCCGGCCGCGAGCGCCGCCGCCGAGTCGCCCTCGGCGTACGTCACATGGGCGACCCGGTCCACCTGGTCGTCGTATCCGGAGGCGGTCGTCTCGATCCGCTTGCCGTCCGGCAGCCGTACGGCGACCGGCGCGAACCGCTGCCGTACGACGAGACCGACGCCGTCGGTGCCGCGGACCGCGTCGGTGACCTCCTTGGAGAACGGGGTGAAGTTGGGGTTCTGGATCACGAAGTCGGCGCCGAGCGTCTTGTCGATCTGCTCGTCGAACGACTTCGACATCGAGGCGCTCGCCACCGACATGCCGCCCACCAGCGCGAGGCCCACCATGAGCGCGGCGGCGGTGGCGCCGGTACGGCGGGGGTTGCGCAGCGCGTTGCGCTGGCTCATCCGGCCGATCGAGCCGAACAGGGCCGGGAAGGCGCCGCCGAGCACCCGGATCACCGGGCGCACCAGCAGCGGGCCCGCGATCACGGTGGCGATCAGCGTCAGGACGACACCCAGGCCCAGCAGGGAGGCCGCGGACGCCGTCTTCGTGGCGGTCACGCAGCCCACGAGCGCGGCCGCGCCGAGCACGCCGACGACCGAACCCACCACCGCGCGTACCCTCAGCGGGCGCCCCACCCCGGCGATGTCCGCGTCGGACAGGGCGGCCATCGGGGACACGGTCGCCGCGCGCCGCGCCGGCAGGTAGGCGGCGACGAAGGTCACGCCGACGCCGACGGCGTACGCCGCCACGGGCGTCGCCCAGCCGACGGCCATCTCGGTGGTCTTGAGGTTCATGCCGAACGCGCTCATCAGCTTGATCAGCCCGGCCGCGAGACCGATGCCCGCCGCCAGGCCCAGCGTGGAGCCGACGAGTCCGAGCAGCACCGCCTCGGTGAGCACGGAGCGCCGCACCTGACGGCGGTCGGCGCCGAGCGCGCGCAGCAGGCCCAGTTCGCGGGTGCGCTGGGCGATCAGCATGGAGAACGTGTTGACGATCAGGAAGACGCCGACCAGGACGGCGATGCCGGCGAAGCCGAGCATCACGTACTTGATCACGTCGAGGAATCCGCCCAGGGACTCAGCCGACGACTTCGCCTGCTCGTCGGCGGTCTTCACGTCGTACGGCCCGGAGCCGAGCGCGGCGGTGACGCGCTGCTTGAGGACGGCGTCGGAGACCCCCGGCGTCGCGTCGACGGAGATGCTCGTGGCCTTGCCGGCGGAGCCCAGCAGTTCGGTCGCGGCGACCTTCGGGTCGAGGAAGACCAGGGCGGCGCCGGGGTTGGTGGTGGTGAAGGTGGCGATGCCGACGATCTCCACCTTGAAGGAGCCCGGCTGGGCCATCACGGTGAGGGTGTCGCCGATCTTCACATGCTTCTTGTCGGCGGTGTCGGCGTCGAGCATGGCCTCGCCGGCGCCGCGCGGGGCGTGGCCCGAGGTCAGCTTCACCGGGCTGCGGTCGGTGAGGTACCAGTCGGTGGCGATGGTGGGGGCGCCGGTGGTCGGGCCGACGGACTTGTTGTCGCTGTCGACGACCGTGATGTTCTGGACGCTGACGTCCGCGTGGGCGGAGGCGACGCCGTCGACGTCGGTGACGCGGCCGGCGAGGGCGGCGGGGACCGTCTGGACCGCGCCGCTCGGCACGCCTGAGCCGAGGTCGTCCCGGGGCTCGACCGTGACGTCCGCCGAGGTGGACGCGAAGAGCCGGTCGAAGGTGCGGGTCACCGTGTCCGAGAAGATCAGACTGCCCGCGACGAACGCGACGGACAGCACGACCGCGAGGGCCGACAGCAGCAGCCGTCCCTTGTGTGCGAGGAAACTTCTGAGCGTCGCCTTCAGCACCGGGTCAGTCCTCCTCGGGGGCCGCGCCGTCGACGGGGGCGCGGGTGACGTCGAACTGCTTCATCCGCTCCAGTACCGCGTCCGCCGTAGGCCGCTCCATCTGATCCACTATCCGTCCGTCCGCGAGGAAGAGCACCAGGTCGGAGTGGGCCGCGGCGCCCGGGTCGTGGGTGACCATGACGACCGTCTGGCCGAGGTCGTCCACGGCCTGGCGCAGGAACGCGAGGACCTCGAGGCCGGCCCGCGAGTCCAGGTTGCCGGTCGGCTCGTCCGCGAAGATCAGCTCGGGCCGGGCGACGAGCGCCCGGGCGCAGGCCACCCGCTGCTGCTGACCGCCGGAGAGCTGCGACGGCCGGTGCTTGAGCCGCTCCCGCAGACCGAGGGTGTCGATGACCTGGTCCAGCCACTTCTCATCCGGTTTCCGGCCCGCGATGTCCATGGGCAGCGTGATGTTCTCGACGGCGTTGAGCGTCGGGATCAGGTTGAACGACTGGAACATGAACCCGATCCGGTCCCGCCTGAGGCGGGTCAGCTCCCGCTCCTTCAGCCCCGTGATCTCCGTGTCGCCGAGCCACACCTGACCCGCCGAGACGGTGTCGAGTCCGGCCAGACAGTGCATCAGCGTGGACTTCCCGGACCCCGAGGGGCCCATGACGGCCGTGAAGCGGCCGCGCGCGATGGTCACGTCCACCGAGTCCAGGGCGAGCACGGTGGTCTCGCCCGAGCCGTAGGCCTTGGTCAGACCTTGTGCGCGGGCAGCGGTCCCATCGGGTGTGGACAAGGCTGCTGTGGACAAGACTGCCTCCTCGCTCGCGTGGACGTGCCGAGACTAATGTGAGCCGGCCCACAGTCGGTATCACTTTTCGATACCGGCGCGCCCTTGCCGCTGCTAGCATCCCGGCGCTAGCGTCTAGGTATGGCGAAGACCCAGCTGAACGTACGCGTCGACGAGGGCACGGCCCAGGCCGCCCGCGAGCGGGCCACGGCCCGCGGCATGAGCGTCAACCGCTACATCGAGGAGCTGGTCAGACAGGACGCCGGCGAGGTGGGCCACACCTTCGTGGAGGCCGCCGCCGACTTCATGAAGCAGTACGAGAACGTGTTCGCCGAGGAGTTCGGCGCGGACCGCGAAGGTCGCCGCTGATCCCTTGAACAATCTCCGGATCGATCTCGCCTGGCTCCTCATGCTCGCCGAACAGAAGACCCCCGGGGACCCGCAGGTCGCCGACTGGGGAGCGCTCGTCGCGGCCGTGGCACGCCACGAGGCCGAGATATTCGACGTCCCCGTCTACGACGACCCGCAGGCCCGGGCCGCCGCCCTGCTCCAACTCCTCATCCACGTCCCCGCGCTGGAGCGCTCCAACGCCCTCTTCGCCTGCGCGGTCGCCTACGCCTACCTCGTCGCCAGCGGCCTGAAGGTGACCACCTCGCCCGAACAGGTGCGCGACCTGGCCCGGCTGGTCAAGAACGGCGAGGCGTCGGTGTTCGACATCGCCCGGGAACTGCGCCAGTGGAGCCTATGAATCCCGCGCCGGGCGGCGGGCCGTACCGAGCACGCAGTAGGAGGCGGGAAACCTCGGCCCCCTCTCCGGCACCGACAGCCTTCGGTACGGGCCCAGCTCGAACCCGGCGTCGCGCAGGGCGGCGAGCGGATCCCGGGTGAGGTGACAACCGCCCGCCAGGGCCGGCCACACCGTCCGGTCCAGCGCGCGCTGGGTGAACCGCATCGCCGGGCCGCCGCCCGGACCGTGCTCGAAGAAGCGCAGCTCGCCGCCGGGCCGCAGCACCCGCCGCAGCTCGCCGAGCGCCCGGGGCACGCCCCGTACGCTGCACAGCACCAGGGACACGACCGCCCCGTCGAAGGCCTCGCTCTTCACCGGCAGCGCCTCCGCCACGGCCGGCACGACGTCGACGGGCACCTCGGTGCGCAGGGCCGCCTCCAGCGCCAGCTTCCGGAAGTGGCGCTCCGGTTCGATCGCGACCACCTCCGAGACGGCATCCGGGTAGTGCGCGAAGTTCAGTCCGGGGCCCGCGCCGATCTCGATGATCCGGCCGGAGAGCCCCGCGAGCAGCTGGTCACGCACGGTGGCCAGGCCCGCGCGGGACTCCGCGGCCGTACCGAGCCGGGCGTAGCAGCGGGCGAACAGCGGGTGGTGGACGGGATCACCGGACACCCTGCCGGAACCGGAGCCGGTGGACCGTATCGGCATGAGGACCTCCCGGGCTGGACGGGCCTACCGGGATTCTCCCCCGTGCGGACCCGTCGCACCCCCCGCCGTCCTCGCGGGTCCTACTGGATGAAGTCGCGCACCTGCTCGTACACACCGTGGTCGTTGTTCATGTCGTTGTGCGAGATGCAGCCGACACCGACGTTGGTCGCCCCGCTCAGCAGCGCCGAGGAGTCCGGATCGATGGCGGCGTCGCAGTTCGACCAGTAGGCCGCGTAGGTCACGCTGCCGGGGGTCTCGTCACCGGAGTTGAGCGCGGTGAGGAACGAACTGCCGGTGACCATCTCGGCGCAGGAGGTGTAGAGCCAGCTGCACCACGAGGCCACCGACGTACCGTGGTTGACGCCCGCGACGGACACGAAGTCGTCCACGTAGGCGGTCCCGCCGAGGTTCTTCAGGTAGTAGCGGGCGCTCAGCGCGCCCATGGAGTGGACGACCACGTCGACCTTGCTCGCGCCGGTTCTCGCGAGCACGCTCTTGATCTCGGTGGCCAGCTGCGAGGCGGTCGTGGCGTTCGACTGCGTCCAGCTGTACGACGCGGCGTCCAGCTCGGCGGCCGTGTAGCCGTCGGCCTTGAAGTCGGCGACCCAGTCGTCCCAGCTGCCGGAGTCGCTGCTGAGACCGTGCACGAAGACGACCGGGTCGTGGGTGGCCGCGTGGGCTGTGGGGGCGGAGAACGACAGTGACAGAAGGAGCGAAGAGACCACGGCCGAAAGGACCGCGGCGATGCGACGCTTGTGGCGCTGCATGATGCCTCCTGAAACGGGTGGGGTTGTCAGGAGTGTCCGATCGGGTCTACGCGCGCCGCATCGGTGAAATCGCCGGTCTTTACTGTCAAGTAACCCGCCAGTAACGTCGGTTGTGTGGTGACCCCGGTGAACCCCCCGCGTCTCGACCGCACTTCGCCACGGCCGTCGGCGGAGGCGTGGCCGCTCCCGGCCCCGTCGTTCCCCGAGGAGCTCCCCGAGGGCGTCCGCGTGCGCGCCGCGCGTCTCGTGCACGGCGACCAGCGCGCCGCCGCCGAACTCGTGGCGCGGCTCACCGACCGGCAGGCGGCCGGCCTCGACCCGCTGCCGACGGACCCCTCGGAGCTCGCCCCGGAGGTCCTGCGCGCGCACCGCGGCGAGATCCGCTCCCTCCCCGACGACACCCGGCTGCTGCTCCTGCTCGCCGCCGCCGACCAGTACCCGGTGGCCAGCCACGCCTTCCTGCGAGCCGTCGCCGCCGCCCGGCTCGACACCCGGCCGCTGGAGGCCGCCGAGGCCGCCGGGCTCGCCCACTCCACGGCGGGCGGGGTCGGCTTCCGCGACGCCTGGACCCGGATCGCCGCCTACGAGACGGCCTCCGCGGCCGATCGGCGGGACGTCCACCGGCTGCTGGCCCGCGTCCTGCACGACGACGCCGAACTGCCCCGGCGGTCCTGGCACCGGGGCGCCGCCGCGCTGGGGCCCAGCGGACGGCTCACGGCGGAGCTGACCGCGGCCGCCGCCCGGGCCCGTGCCGCCGGTGACCCCGCCCTGGCCGCCGCGCTCACCGAGCGCGCCGCCGCCCTCTGCCCCGACTCACGCGAACGCTCCCGACTCCTCGCCCGCGCCGCGGCCGACGCCTGGCACTCCGGCGAGTCCGACCGTTCCCGCGCCCTCGCCGCCCGCAGCGACACCGACGCCCTGAACGGCGTGCTCGCCCTGCGCGCGGGCCACGCGGGGGAGTCGTTCGACGCCCTGCTGGCGGGCGCAGCCGTCTCCGCCGAGCCCGCACACCTCGTCGTCCGCGCCACCGAAGCCGCCGTCTATACAGGTGACCTGCGTCGATGCCGCGAGGCTGTGGTGGTCGCGCGGCAGCTGGGCATCGCACCGCCGGGGGTGCTCGGCGGGCTCGCCGCCGCCGTCGACGGGCGCTACCGCGACGCCCGTGATCTGCTGGAGGCCACCGCCGGGCGGTGCGGTCCCGGCGGCGACCCCACCCTCCTCCTGCACGCCGGTGTCGCCGCCCTGATGCTCGGCGACCACACCCGGGCCGCCACCGCCACCCTCCGTGCCGCGGCCGCCGCCCGGGCCCGCGGCCTCACCGCCACCGTCTCCCAGGCCCTGGAGTTCCGCGCCTACGCCGACTTCTGGACCGGCCGCCCGCGCGCCGCCGAGACCGCCGCGCTGGACGCCCTGCGGCAGGCGTACGCCACCGGACAGGACAACGGCGCCTGCCACCTGCAGGCCGCACTCGCGATGTTCGCCGCCCTCACCGGCGACGGCGACCTCTGCCGGGAACGCGCCGCGGCGGCCCGGTCGTACGCCCTCGCCCACGGCCTCGGCCTGCCCGCCGCGCTCGCCCAGTGGGCACTCGCCTTCCTCGACCTCGGCACCGGACGCTACGGTGCCGCCGCGGCCCGGCTGCGCGCCCTCGCCGCCTTCGGCCCGGGCCACGGCCACCGGGCCGTCCGCCACCTGGCCACCCCGCACTACGTCGAGGCCGCCGTACGCGCCGGCGACACCCGGATCGCCCGGGCCGCCCACGCCGACTACGACCGCTGGGCCCAGGCCGTCCGCAGTCCCGACGACCTCGCCCTCAGCGCCCGCTGCCGGGCCCTGCTCACCCCCGGCGCCGACGCGCTCGACCACTACCGCGCGGCCCTCGACCTGCACGCCGACGGCACCCGCGCCTTCGAACGCGCCCGAACTGAGCTGCTGTTCGGCAGTGCCCTGCGCCGACTGCGCCGCCGGGCGGAGGCCCGCGACCGGCTGCACAGCGCCCGGGAGGCGTTCGAGTCCTTCGGCGCCCCGCACTGCGCCGAGGCGGCCCACGCCGAACTCCGTGCGCTCGGCGCACCCGCCACCCCGAGCCGGGGCAATGAGCCCCCGGCCGGCCGGCTGACGGCTCAGCAATTGCTCATCGCCCGCATGGCCGCCGAGGGCGCCACCAACCGCGAGATCGCCTCCCGCCTCGCCCTCAGCCCGCGCACCATCGACCACCATCTGCGCGGCGTCTTCACCCGCTTGGGCATCCGCTCCCGCATCGAACTGGTACGCCTCCTGGCCGAGGCGGAGTAGATGCGTTGCGCTCTAGGCGGCCATGCGCCACCGGAACATCGCCGCCTCCCAGGTCCCCTCCAGTCGTGGCGCCAGCCAACCCCGCGCCGCCGTACGGAAGTCGGCCGGTTCGAGGCGGCCCGCGCCCATCGGCAGCGCACCCAGCAGCGGCGCCCCGGCGACGTCCGGCAGGTCGGTGACGTTGCACCGCATCGCCAGATCGGGGGAGTCGGGCCAGCCCCCGATCACCACCCCCAGCAACTCCACGCCCCGTGAGCGCAGTTCACGGGCCGTCAGTTCCGTGGTGTTCAGCGTGCCGAGGCCCGCCGAGGCCACCACCAGCACCGGTGCCCGCAGCGCCTGGGCCGCGTCGGCCAGGGTCCCGCCCGCCTCGTCGAAGCGCACGAGCAGCCCGCCCGCCCCCTCGACGAGCACCAGGTCGTGTTCGGCGGCCAGCTTCCGGGCCGCCTCCACGACGTCGTACGGCCGGACCGGTGCCAGACCCGCCCGCCGGGCCGCCGTCGCGGGCGCCAGCGGGTCGGGGTAGCGGGCGCATTCGGCCGTCGTGACCGTGCCCGCGAGCCGTGCGACCTCCTCGGCGTCCCCGGGCTCACCCGGTCGCACGCCGGTCTGCGCGGCCTTCAGCACGGCCACCGTACGGCCCGCCGCCAGCGCGCAGGCGGCGACGGCCGCCGTGGTCACGGTCTTGCCGATCTCCGTGCCCGTCCCCGTGATCACCAGGATCGGCATGCTCATCCCTCCCGCGCCGCCGCGCACACCGCGCGCGCGATCCGTGCCAGGTCCGCGTCGCCGGTGACGTACGGCGGCATCGTGTACACGAGGTCGCGGAACGGCCGCAGCCAGACGCCCTCGCGTACGGCCGCCGCCGTGGCGGCCCTCATGTTCACGGCGTGGTCGAGCTGTACGACCCCGATGGCGCCCAGGACGCGGACGTCACGCACCCCGGGGATCTCCCGGGCCGCCGCCAGCCCGTCCCGCAGGCCCGCCTCGATCCGCTTGACCTCCGCGAGCCAGTCCTGACCGAGCAGCAGCTCGATCGAGGCGCAGGCCACGGCCGCGGCCAGCGGGTTGCCCATGAACGTCGGGCCGTGGGCCAGCACCGGTACCTCGCCCCGCGAGATCCCCTCGGCCACCCGGGACGTGCACAGGGCCGCCGCCATCGTCAGGTATCCGCCGGTCAGCGCCTTGCCCACGCACATCACATCCGGCGTCACCGCCGCGTGCTCCGCGGCGAACAGGGCGCCCGTGCGCCCGAAACCGGTCGCGATCTCGTCGAACACCAGCAGCACGTCGTGCGCGTCGCACGCCTCGCGCAGGACCCGCAGATACGCGGGGGAGTGGAACCGCATCCCGCCCGCGCCCTGCACCACCGGCTCCACGATCACCGCGGCCAGTTCGTGCGCGTGCCGTTCGACCGCCGCACGCAGCAGTCCGGCGTACGACTCCTCGTAGCCGGCCGGGGGCGGGTCGACGAACACCTGGCGGGGCAGCACCCCGGTCCACAGCTCGTGCATCCCGCCCTCGGGGTCGCACACGGACATCGGCTGCCAGGTGTCGCCGTGGTAGCCGCCGCGCCAGGTCAGCAGCCGCTGCTTCGCCGGGCGGCCCAGCGAACGCCAGTACTGCAGACACATCTTCACCGCGACCTCGACCGACACCGAGCCGGAGTCGGCGAGGAAGACATGTTCCAGTCCATCAGGAGACATGTCGACAAGGAGCTTCGCCAGGCGTACGGCGGGCTCGTGGGTCAGCCCGCCGAACATCACGTGACTCATCCGGCCGAGCTGCTCGCGCGCGGCCTCGTTCAGCACCGGGTGGTTGTAGCCGTGGATCGCCGACCACCAGGACGACATGCCGTCGACCAGCTCGCCCGAGCCGTCGGCCAGCCGTAGCCGCACCCCGCTCGCCGACTCCACGACGAGCGGGTCCACCTGGCCGGGCATCGGCCCGTACGGATGCCAGACGTGCCGCCGGTCGAGCTCCAGCAGCTCGGAGACGGGCAGGTCAGGCATTGGGCGCGAGGTCCGTTCCGGCACCGCGACGGCGTACGGCGACCAGGTCGGTACGGGGCTCACCGGTCGTCGGGGCGGCAGGTTCCGTGGCCGGCGCGGGAACGGACCCGCAGACCGAAGCCCCCTCGTGGGATCCGCAGCCGGACCCGCAGCCCGCCTCCGCGTGCGACCCGCAGCCGCCGCCCGCCGTCACCCGGTGCTCCGGCAGGGTCACCTCGTCCGCGCCCTCCACCTCGAAGCCCGCGTCCGCGATCATGTCCAGGTCGGCCTGGCCGGCCTGGCCCTCGCTGGTGAGATAGTCGCCCAGGAAGATCGAGTTGGCCAGGTTCAGGGCCAGCGGCTGGAGCGTGCGCAGATGGACCTCGCGGCCGCCCGCGATGCGGACCTCGATGTCCGGGCAGACGAACCGGACCATCGCCAGGATGCGCAGACAGCGCTGCGGGGTCAGGTTCCACTCCTTGGCGAGCGGGGTGCCGTCCATCGGGATGAGGAAGTTGACCGGCACCGAGTCCGGGTCCAGGGCGCGCAGCGAGAAGACCACGTCGACGAGGTCCTCGTCGCTCTCGCCCATGCCCGCGATCAGGCCCGAGCACGCGGACAGACCGGCCCCGTGCGCCTTCTGCACGGTGTCCACCCGGTCGGCGTACGTGTGTGTGGTCGTGATGTCCTCGTACGTCGCCTCGGACGTGTTGAGGTTGTGGTTGTAGGCGTCCGCGCCCGCCGCCCGCAGCCGCTCGGCCTGGCCGTCGGAGAGCAGACCGAGGCAGGCGCACACCTCGACGCCCTCGTTCTGCTCCTTGATCGCCTTGATCGTGTCCGAGACCCGGTCCACGTCCCGGTCCGTCGGGCCGCGCCCGGACGCCACCAGACAGACCCGCTTGGCCCCGCCCGCGAGTCCGGCCGCCGCCACCTTGGACGCCTCGTCGGGCTTGATCCAGGTGTACTTCAGGATCCCGGCCGTGGAGCCGAGCCGCTGGGAGCAGTAGGAGCAGTCCTCCGGGCACAGCCCGGACTTCAGGTTGATCAGATAGTTCAGCTTCACCCGTCGGCCGAACCAGTGCCGGCGCACCTTCCCGGCCGCGGCCACCACGTCCAGCAGGTCGTCGTCGGAAGTGGCGAGGACGGCCAGCGCCTCCTCGCGGGTCGGCAGCTCGCGCCGAAGCCCCTTGTCCACCAGCGTGTTCAGCAGGTCCATGAGAGCCGATCCTGTCCTACGGACCGGCTCCGGGCCAAGGTAGGGATCACACAACACACCCGGTTCGACGTGTGGGTATTGCCACACCGTGGGTGGCGGTACGGGCCGCTAGGGTCTGTCCGCTACCTACAAAAGCAGTGGCACGAGCCCCGGAGGACCCATGGCGTTCGGCTGGATCGACGAACAGGCGGAGGCGCGCCGCCGGGCCGGACTCGTACGGACGTTGCGCCCCCGTCCGGCCGATTCCCCGCTGCTGGATCTCGCGAGCAACGACTACCTCGGACTCTCCCGGCACCCGGAGGTCGCGGAGGGCGCCGCGGCGGCCGCCCGGACCTGGGGCGGCGGCGCGACCGGCTCCCGGCTGGTGACCGGCACCACCGAACTGCACGCGGTGCTGGAACGGGAGCTGGCCGACTTCTGCGGATTCGAGGCCGCCCTCGTCTTCTCCTCCGGGTACGCCGCCAACCTCGCCGCGGTCACCGCGCTGGCCCCGCACGGTTCGCTGATCGTCTCCGACGCGGGCAACCACGCCTCGCTCATCGACGGCTGCCGGCTGGCCCGGGGCACCACGCAGGTCGTGGCCCACGCCGACCCGGACGCGGTGCGCAAGGCGCTCGGCACGCACGACGGACCGGCGGTGGCCGTCTCCGACACGGTCTTCTCGGTCGACGGCGACGCCGCCCCCCTGGCCGCCCTCGCGGCCGTGTGCCGGGAGCGCGGCGCGGGGCTGGTCGTGGACGACGCGCACGGGCTCGGGGTGCTCGGGAGCGGCGGGCGGGGCGCGCCGCACGCGGCGGGGCTCGCGGGCGCCGAGGAGGTGGTCGTCACGGTGACGCTGTCGAAGTCGCTGGGCAGTCAGGGCGGGGCGGTGCTGGGGCCCGCGCGCGTGATCGGCCATCTGGTCAACGCGGCCCGTACGTTCATCTTCGACACGGGCCTGGCCCCGGCGGCGACGGGGGCGGCGCTGGCGGCCCTCCGGCTGCTGCGCCGGGAGCCGCAGCGGGCGGCACGCGCGCGTGCGGTGGCACAGGAGCTGTACTCCCGGCTGACGGCCGCGGGTCTGGAAGCGGTGCGTCCGGACGCCGCGGTCGTCTCCGTGCGTGCGCCTTCTCCGGAGGAGGCCGTGCGGTGGGCGGCGGACTGCCGGTCGGCGGGTCTGGTCGTCGGCTGTTTCCGTCCTCCCTCCGTGCCCGACGGCATCTCCCGCCTCAGGCTGACCGCCCGCGCCGACCTCTCCGGGGTCGAACTGGAACGCGCTGTACGGGTGATCGGGGAGACACGACCATGAGTCGGCGTGACACGGCCGTGGGTCGCCCCTGGCGGACGAGGGTGATCAGCGGAACGCGGCGGTGAAACCCGACCAGCTCTCGGGGGAGAAGAGCAGGGCGGGCCCGGCCGGGTCCTTGGAGTCGCGTACGGCGAGCAGCCCGGCCCATGGCCCGGAGGCCGGCCGGGTCGTCTCCACGCAGTTGTTCGCTCCCGTGCTGTAGCTGCTGCGCAGCCAGCACACACCGGGGAGATCGTGGGGATCGGTGCTGCAGGGTACGTTCCGAGGCAGTGCGGACATGGTGCCTCCCTACGCGCCGTCAGCTGCTGCGGCGATGTAATCCAGTGTTTCCTCGGGTGAAAGGGCATGTGCCCGAAGGGCGTTGAAGGCTTCGGTGTAGGCCTCGAGTTCTTCTTTCCGTTCGAGATAGAGGCTACTCGTCAAGTGGTCGAGAACAACCACATCCAGATCGGAAGCGCTCGAAAATGAGAAGATAACGAAAGGTCCGGTGACGCCGATATGGGCGCCGGCCGAGAACGGCAGTACCTGGAGCCGTATTTGGGGCAGCCGTGCCGCCGCCATCAGCCGGGCGAGCTGACCTGCCATCACCTCAGGGCCGCCCACCTCCCGCCGCAGCACCGCCTCGTCCAGTACGGCGCTCAGGCGCAGCGGGGGCGTGCCGCGCAGCACGTCCTGGCGGGCGATCCGCACCTCCACCAGGGTGTCGAGCTGGTCCTCGTCCGCCCCCTCCACCGCCGCCCGGGTCACCGCGCGCGCGTACTCGGGTGTCTGGAGCAGCCCCGGGACCACGGTCGTCTCCAGCGTGCGCATCGCGTCGGCCTGCGACTCCAGGCTGATGAAGTCCCGGTAGGCGGCCGGCAGGACCCCGCGGTAGGCGTGCCACCAGTGGTCCCGTCCGCCGCCGTCGTCGGCGCCCGCCAGTGCCATCATCAGCTCCCGCAGGTGCGGGTCGTCGACCCCATAGGCGTCCAGGAGTAACCGGACGTCGGCCGGTTTCGTACCACTGGTTCCGGTCTCGATGCGGCTCACCTTGGACTGGTGCCAGCCCACGAGCCGGGCCGCCTCACCACTGGTGAGCCCCGCCCGGGCGCGCAGACTGCGCAGTTCGGCGCCCAGCTTCCGTCGGCGCACCGCGGGACCGTGCTGCACAGGCTGCTCCCAACTCCCTATGGGCCGTCCAAATACGCTCTGTCGTGACAGAGTTCACCGCATCGGGCGACAGATATATGCATATCTTGGTGGATCGCCACCCGTGACCGGCGCGGTAATGGCAGTCTGGCGAAGAAGCACCAGTCCGGGACCGTACTCGAACCATCCGCACCGTGTCGGACGCCGGTCCCGTGAGAAAGGGACGGCCTCGCCATGGCAGACCATCTGGAAGCATCCATCACTCTGCCGAGCGATCCCGCCTCGGTCCGCGCGGCCCGCGGGTTCGTGGCCGCCACCCTCGGCGAATGGGGGCTCGGCGCGGACACGGAAGCGGCGGACACCATCCGGCTGATCGTCTCCGAACTCGCGACCAACGCCGTACAGCACACGCGTGGGCAGTCACCCACCTTCACGGTGGACCTCGTGCTCGACCGGGACGAACAGCTGCGCATCGGCGTCACCGACAGCCATCCGCGCTTCCCGAAACGACTGCCGGCCGCCGTCCAGCAGGACAACGGCCGAGGGATGGTGATCATTCGCTGGCTGACCGCCGAGTGCGGCGGAAAGCTCGGAGTGCGGGCCACCAGTGAGGGTGGCAAGACGGTCACGGTGCAGCTGCCGTGGACCGCCGCGACGGAGGCGGTGGCGGGAGCCGTGCCGAGTCCGCCGGCGGAGGAGCTCCCGGGGCGGTGACGACGTGTCAGGAAGCCGCCACCGCCCCGGGAAGACCCGTGTCCGGGTCAGCGGACCCGGCCGTACCAGACGCTCTTGGTCCAGATCTTCTCCAGCTTCACCACGCTGCCGGTCTTCGGCGAGTGCCAGATCTTGCCCTTCCCGGCGTAGATCCCGACGTGGTACACGCTCGACCCAGAGTGGAAGAACACCAGGTCGCCGGCCTTACGGCTGGAGGCCGAGATGTGCTTCGTCTTGTTGTACTGCTGAGCCGCCGTACGAGGCAGCTTCTTGCCCGCCTTCTTGTACGAGTACAGCGTGAGCCCGGAGCAGTCGAACCTCTTCGGCCCGGTCGCCCCGTACTTGTACGGGGAGCCCTTCTTGGACGCCGCGACCTGAAGTGCCTTCGTCGCCGGAGTGGCGGCAGCCGCGTCGGAGGCGACGCCGGGAATCACCACCGAGCCGCCCACGGCGGCGATCGCGAAGGCGGAGGCCGTACCGGCCCGGACCATGAGCGACGGAACACGATTGAGCGCAGTCATGCGCAACCCTTCGTCAGCCGCCTGTGAAGGATGACCTGTCGGATTCGGGCTGGCGAAGTTGCCCGGCCGCGTGTGCGGCTTCACCCCAAGGGCTGCTCGGCCCGGTCATGGCGTGACCGTTCCGGCGACCCGTCGTACTTGGGTCCTCCACTCCTGCCGATGCACTTCTGTCGACCGGTCATCCGGGCGGCGGCAGGACTCGGCGTCCGCCCGGACCGCCCCGCCGCTTGTGGCGGGGGCTTGTCGTCAGACACGGATCTTGACTCACTCGTGACCGAAATTCCCAATGGAACCGGCGGTTTGTGGGGTTACTCACCACTCGCCCGTTCGGGTGGACAGCCTGATGGACGATCAGGTGTCAAGGGTGCCAAAGCCCCTGGACCTGCGTCGCTACCCGTTGTCCGGGGCCGGAAACAGGGTACTTTGGCAACATGCGCGCGCTCGCGACAGGAGCCGTCGGTACACCGAACGGGGGTAACCCGTTTGGTCCGTTTCAGGTCCGGTCCGGACGTCGCGTTCCCGACGCGGACCCTCCGGACCGGACGACGGTGGGTCAACTGTCGGAGAGCGGAGGAACCGTGACGCGCGCCGTGCGGCGCTCCCCGTCGAGGACGCGCAGCGCCCGCGTGAGCGTCGGCGCGTGCAGCTCGGTCTCGCGCCGCTGGTGCATCAGTGCCAGCGCGTCACGCAGCTCCGCCGCCCGGGACACCAGCGCCTGGGCGGCCCGCAGTCCGCGGTAGGTGTCCCCGTGGTGCGCGGGGTTGATCCGGCCGAGCAGGTCGACCACGTCCAGGTAACGGTCGATCAGCTCGCCCTCGGCGCGGGTCAGCGCGGGCAGCGGCGGCAGTTCGGGAGGCAGCATCCGCGGCTCACCGCCCGCCCGGTCCGCCGGACAGGTCCCGGCGGCTGGGGACGACCCCGTCGATCAGGCCGTACTCCACGGCCCGGGATGCCGTCAGGATCAGGTCCCGTTCGATGTCCGCGGTCACCTGCCCGGGGGTGCGGCCCGTGTGCCGTACGAGCATCTCCTCCAGCAGGTCGCGGGTGCGGGCGAGCTCCCCGGCCTGGATGGCCAGGTCGCTGGCCTGTCCCTGGACCGGTTCGGGCAGCGCCGGCTGCTGGATCACCATCCGGGCGCCCGGCAGCGCGAACCGCTTGCCCGGGGTGCCCGCCGCCAGCAGTACCGCCGCGGACGAGCCGGCCTGGCCCAGGCAGGTCGTCTCCACGTCGCAGGTGATGTACCGGATCGTGTCGTAGAGCGCGGTCATCGCGCTGAACGAGCCGCCCGGGGAGTTGATGTAGAGCGCGATGTCCCGGTCGGGGTCCTTGTGCTCCAGGTACATGAACTGGGCCATCACGTCGTTCGCCGAGGTGTCGTCGATCGGCGTGCCCAGGAAGACGATCCGTTCCTCCAGGAGCTTCGAGTAGGGATCCATCGTCCGCGTCCCGAAGCTCGTGCGCTCGGTGAACTCGGGCAGGACATGACGGGCGGACGGTCGGGTCATGGGCGACCCCTCCTTCGGCGGCTGGCTCATCTGTAAAAAATGTACAGGATGTACGTGCCGTTAGTGGGAGCGTTGTCGCCGTTGCATTCGGCAACTAGTGCTGTGACCGCATAGGTTCGCCGGGTTGGCCGTGTACTCAACTCCTCGCCGATCCGGTGCTGATGATGCGTGGAGATCGGCGCAAGGTGACACCTTCGTGATCCATACTCTGTGGCGGCAGCTTCGGGGAGGGCATGTCCTTGCAGCACAGCAGTGGGATTACACGAGCAGTCAAGCGAGCAGCGGCCGTTGCCGTTGCCGCTGTCCTGATGAGCGGTTGTTCGTCGGACGATCCAGCGCAGGCCAAGGAGTGGCAACGGGATTACTGCACCAAGCTGGGGTCCTGGCAGGACGCGGCGCACGCCACGACAACCGGCGATGCAGACGCCGATGCCGGTGACGGACAGAGTGTCCAGTCGCCCGGGTTCGATAACACCGAATCGGCAGGGCATGCGGTCATCGAGGCCTCGAAAAGGCTTGACCGGGCAGGCCTGGAACATAGTGGCACCCACATCCTCGATGACACAGTCAACGCGGTCGGCGGCGACATCGGGGCTGAGGGTCGTGCAGTGTCTTACTGCGATGGCTCAGGCTTCGAGACCTTGGTTGGTTCGGCTGGCTAAGGGCTGTCCCGTAATCCCCGGTGGATCAGCGCGCGGCGTCAGATGCGGTGCATCGCAAGGCGGAGGGACGTCCGCATTCAGGATGTATGCGGATGTTTCGACAACGCGGCGAGGTGCCGTAGCTGTCGTCGCGCGCCCGCCGGGGATTACGGGACAGCCCTTAGTGCTGTGAGCGCTCGGGTTCGCCGGGTCGTTCAGGCCGCGGTGGACGGGTGGGCGCCACCTGGTGACGGGGGGCGAGCCTACCGCGTGGGGGAGGCAGGTTCCTGGTCCTGGACCCGGCGGTTGACCTCGCCCAGGCCGTCGGCGATGGTCGTGAGCTGCTGCGGGGTGAGTACGTCGACGAGCAACTTTCGGACGAGCGCGACATGGCCCGGCGCTGCTCGCTCCAGCATGCGCCGGCCGGCGTCGGTGATGACTGCGTAGACCGCTCGTACGTCGTTGGGGCAGCAGCGGCGGCGCACCAGTCCGGTCTTCTCCATCTGGGTGATCTGGTAGGTCAGACCGCTCTTGGAGTTGTACAGCGCGTCGGCGAGACCGCTCATGCGCATCTCGCGGTCCGGTGCCGCGTTGAGGCGGACAAGGATCTCGTACTGGAGGTGCGTGATCCCCGCATCCTCCTTGAGCTGCTGGTCCAGGCGTCGGTTGATGAGCGCCCCGGCGCCGACGAAGGCGTACCAGGCTCGCGACTCTTCCTCGTTCAACCACCGTGGTTGGGCCATGCCTCCACAGTACATCGGACGTTCAAATTCGAACATGGCCACCCGTTCCTGGGTTGTTCAAATTTGAAACTGGCGCTATGGTCGAAGCATCTCATTTCAAATTTGAACCTCGCGGGTTCGTTCGGTCGTCGCAGGAGCAGTCATGGATGTCGCCCATTCCTCAGGCCAGGCCCCTCTCGCCGGTGCTTCGGTGCGCACCCGCGTGACCATCCCGCTGCGTTTCGCCGATGGCTATGAGGTCGCCGTCGAGGCCGTCACGTTCCGTGGTCTGGTCGATGGCAAGGAGCACGTGGCGCTCGTCCTCGGCGACCCGGCGGCGGCGCCGGCACCGCTTGTGCGGCTGCACTCCGAGTGCCTGACCGGTGACGTGTTCGGCTCGACGCGCTGCGACTGCGGCCCTCAACTGCGTGAAGCCGTGGAGCACATCGCCGAGACCGGCGGCGTCCTGCTCTACCTCCGCCAGGAGGGCCGCGGCATCGGCCTGTACAACAAGCTGGACGCCTACGCCCTGCAGAACGCGGGCCTGGACACGTACGAGGCCAACACCGCGCTCGGCCTGCCCGAGGACGGCCGCGACTACACCGCAGCCGCCCAGATGCTCACCGCCCTCGACATCGCCGAGCTGGACCTGCTGACCAACAACCCCGACAAGGCCCGGCAGTTGAGGGAGCTGGGCGTCAGCGTTCGCGTCACCCGGCCCACCGGTGTCTTCGCCACCGACAGCAATGTCCACTACCTGAACGCCAAGATCCGGCACACCCACCACACCATCGAGCTGCCCGAAACAGCCGGTCTCGCCGAGCTGGTTGGCTGACCCGCCGCCGCAGACGGCACAGATCACAAGGCGAAACATCCACCCCGGAGCCCTGCCATGCCCATCTCCCACGCCCGCGTCGCCACCGACGCGGCACCGCGCTACGCCAAGCAGCTCGCTTCGCACTTCGGCCGGAAGATTCCGGTTGAGGAGGCACCCGACGGCGGGCACCGCCTCACCTTCCAGGAAACCATCGTTGCGCTCCAGCCCGCAGACGACCACCTGTTGATCCAGGTCAGCGCACCCGACGTTCCCGCGCTCGCCGCCATCCAGGACGTCGTGGCCAGCCATCTCGAGCGTTTCGGCCGCCGCAACGAGTTGAAAGTCACATGGGAAGCGTCCCGCCATGACTGATAGCCCCGCCATGCCCGCCGTCCCTCTCTCGCACGGGGCGCCGCTTCTGGCCGACGACCCGAGCTGGCACGACCAACTGGCGGCCTTGTCCGCGGACATGCCCCGGCCCAAGGCGATCCTGATGGTCTCCGCGCATCGGGAGGAGGCCGACTGGGGCCGACGCGCCCTGGAAACCGGGGATCTGGACGCCCTCGTGGACCTTCGGCACAAGGCGCCAGCGGCACGGTTCGCTCACCCCCGTACCGAGCACTTCGCCCCCTTGTTCGTCACCCTCGGCGCGGGCCATGAAGAACTCGGCGACCAGCGCACCGTGATCGACGGCTTCTGGTTCGGCATGGCGAAACGGTCCGTGCGGATCGGCTGAGGCCCGTCAACTCCCGCCCGAGCAAGCACAGATGACAGCAGAGAAGAGAGACATCGCCGTGAAGGCCGTCATCATCACCGAGTTCGGAGCCGAACCGCTGCTCACCGACATTCCCGTACCGCAGCCGGGCCCGGGTGAACTGCTGGTCCGCCTGCACGCCGCCGGGCTCAACCCCTTCGACTGGAAGGTCGCCGAGGGGGCCCTGAAGGGCGTGGCAGAGCACGAATTCCCCCTCGTCATGGGCTCGGACGGCGCCGGCGTGGTCGCGGATGTCGGCCCCGGCGTGACCCGCTTCCGGCCTGGCGACACCGTGTACGGCCAGTTCATGGACGTCCGGCACGGGCGAGGCTCGTACGCCGAGTACGTCCTGACGGTCGAGGACGGCAAGGTCGCCCGCATGCCCGACGGTCTGCCGTTCTCCGTCGCGGCGGCGCTGCCCACCGCCGGCGCCACCGCCTACCAGGCCATCGAGGCCGCCCGGCTCGACACCGGGCACGTCATCCTCATCAACGGCGCCTCCGGAGGCGTGGGCCAGTCCGCCATCCAGTTCGCTGCCCTCCAGGGAGCCCGGGTACTGGCCACCGCCACATCCGACATCGCCGACCACCTCCGCGATCTCGGCGCCGACCGGACCATCGACTTCACCTCCGCACCCACCGCTGAGCAGGTCCTGGCCGCCCACCCCGACGGCATCGACGCCGTCCTCGACCTGATCACGCATCCCGGCGGTGACATCGACACCCTGGCAGGTCTGCTCAGGCCCGGCGGCACGTTCATCAGCACCAACTACGCCACCGATCCCGAGGGCCTGGCCGCTCGCGAGATCCACGGTGTCAATCTCGCCAACGATCCCAGCCGGGAAGAGCTGGAAGCTCTCGCCGCGCTCACCGCCGCGGGCAGGCTCCGCATCACGATCGATGCCGAGATCCCCCTCGACGACGCCCCGGCCGCCGTGACCCGCGCCCGCTCCGGCCACGCCCGCGGCAAGACGGTCATCCTGCCCTGACCGGTGCGGTGGGCGGGCGTCGACACCGCCGATGGCGCCCCTGCCCGCGTCAACGGCCATCTCGCAGCGCCCGGCACTACGGGCCGCATCCCCGAACACGTACGAGGGCCCAACTGGCTCCTCGTCCCTTTGAATCACAGGAGGCAAACATGGCACATCTCACCCGCAGAGGGTTGCTCGGAGCCGCAGCGGTCGGTGCCCCGGCGGTGGCGATCCCGGCATTCGCCACACCGGCGGTGGCCTCGTCCTCCTCCTTGCGGCACGGGAGCAGGTTCCAGCAGGAGATAGAGAACACGAAGGACTTCCACATCGCGGACTTCGTCGCCTGGAACAACAAGGACATGGACATGCAGCGGCACTACCATGCCGCCGATGTCGTCGTGGAGTGGGGCGGGGTCGTCACAGAAGGCGTCGAGCCGCACATCGAGGCCATGCACCAGTTCCAAGTAGAAGCCCCCAACGCCCTAGTCGTCACCCACCAGCCCAATGTGGCGCGAGGCGACTGGACGGCCACCATCGGCGGCATCCCCACCATGGGAGTCCGGATGGCGACCGTCGCCCAGTGGCGGGGCGGCCAGATCATCCGCGAAATCCTCTTCATGCGGGAACTGCCCGCCGAGGAAGCGCCCCGGCCCACCGCACGCCCCACGCTCACACTCACCAATCCCGACAACGAAGACCTCAAGCGCGCCGCCGGTGTGTACCCGGGCTGGACCTGCGCCATCCACGGCTCCGCCCTCGGCAGCCGGACGGTCACCTTCACGAGACGGGAGAAGGGGCTGATCGTCGAGCAGTACGTCTTCGCCGAGTAGATGCCGTACGGCACGCCCGAAGACGGTGATGCAGCGAGCGATCCGGCGCCCGGTCCCGGACACGGCGGCAGACCAAGGTGGCCAAAACCGCTCTCCTGTGCCGGCGCCCCCTCGGGCAACACTGGTCACACAAGTTATTGAGGTTTCAACTTTATCTCACCACTTGGAGGAAAACATGCGACTCAAGCACCCCCACGGCAGCACGCGCCGCAGGGCCCGATCCGTCGGCCTGACCGCCCTGTTCGCCGTCACCGGTGCCACCGCTCTCGCCGCGGCACCCACGGCGTCCGCCGCCTCCACGGCCTCACTCACCGTCGAGGTACCGGCACAGGTCCGAGGGGAAGGCACCTCCATCGTGTCCTTCGGCAGCCTTCGGATCGACGACGGCACCTCCGTCACGTGCGTGAGCGAATACGACGTCTCCGGCACCTGGCCCCGCCCCGTCATCACCACCGACTACCAGGTCACCGCGGGCACCACCTACGGCATCTCCGCCTGGGAAGGCAACAAGTGCGACTGGGACGACCCGGCGACGCCTCGGCGGACCCAGTCACTCGGCGGCGTGACCGTCACGCCCACGGCAGCCGACATCTCCAGCGGCGTGTACCGGGTCTCGATCCCGTAGCCCCGAGGGTCCCGCCTCAACCCGTCCACACGATCGCCTGCGCCTCGCTGTAGGCGTGCAGGGTGGAGGAGCCGGCGTCGCGCCGTCGGCGGTCCCGCCCATCCTGGCGGCCCCGGCTCCGGCATGGCACAAGTGGCCATGCCCGCGGCCGCGGCGCGCGCTCGTCACGCCCACGGGCCGGACGCCGTCGACTCCGAGGCGCCGACTACACGGCCCAGAAGTACCTGGCTTGCCGCGTGGCCGAGGATTCCTGCGGATGTGGCGACGAACCTCGTGAAATCCCTCCGGCGGCATGCCCTTTCCCCCTCCTGTGACCTGGCAACTTGATGACGTTGCCCCTGTGGATATGGGTGTATCAGCGGGCACTGACAAAAACTGATGGATCATCACGAGGGCCGGCCTGCATCGATCACAATCCAGTCAGGGTCGATCGAATCGTCCTCATCGACGGATGAGGTGAGCGAGCATCACGCCTCTGGCCTGGAGGTTCTCAATGCCATGCGGTCGTCATCCGTTGGCATGCACGCCAGAGCATCTCGCCGATTCGCCGCCGGCTGCCGACTGTTCACCTGCGTCGACGCCGTGAAAGCGGCCCTGGAACGTGGCGGGGAGTTGGCGCGAAAGCGGAGGCGTCCAAGAGCGCCCGAGCCATATTTGGCCACCACTTTTTGGCCCATCCCGAAGGGCACTGACCACACCGGAAGAAGTGCCGCAGTTCCGATCACAGATATTTCGTAAACGACCTGTGTGACAGGGGCTGCGGGCAGCGATCCACCTGCGGACGAGGTCATGCCGCACCCCCTGGTGCGGCTGGCCGACACCTACCGAAAGATCATTATCGACCGCGTCGCGCGAACAGGCCTTCCCACACAAGCCGACCGAGCGGCCGACCAGTCGCACGGCACCGACGAAGGCACTGAACAGACGAGTGGCGTCGAGCCGACTGCCGGCGGGGACAAGCCCTGAGCAGCGGCAGGCCCTGGGCGCCGAGCAACTGCCCGGCGGCCTGCATCGGGAGGCCGTGGTGCACCGCCACAGGCTCTCGGCGGGAGCCGTCCCAACGCCCACCGCAGACGGGAAGAAAAGTCAGACTGTCCGCCATGGACACTTCCTCAGCCCACCAGGACCGTGAAGAAGCAGAGCGGCTGAGTACCGCCGTGGGGGTCCTCGCCGACTTCCTGAGCCGCCAGCCGCTCACCCAGGCCCTGGCCTCGCTGGAGCACCGATTGGAGGGCGCCGACGGGACGAATGTCATGCGGATCGCGGAGAATGGCCACGTCGTGCCGGAACTGCTTGCCTCAGCGCTCACGGTCCGCGAGAGCCTGGGCCGGATCAACGACTTGATCCACGCCTGCGGCATCCTCCTCGTACTGCCCCACATCCTCGGGGATGAAGAACGCATCACCGTCCGCCCCTCCCTCGGCGCCGGCAACGACCCGAGCCGCCCGTACGACCTGGAGACAGACCAGCGCATCGCGGAGTTCAAGCTCGCTCGTTGGCGCGGCGCGGACGCCATGCGCAAGCGCCAGACCTTCAAGGACCTCGTGATGCTCGCCGCCGACACCTCCGGCCGCCGGGCAGAGCTGTTCGTGATCGGCCCCGAGCCCCGCCGCTTCCTGACCACCAGCACCTCAACCGCGGCCTGGGCCCTGGACCGCACCCCAGGGGCACTGCGGACCTTCACCACCGTCTTCGGCACGGCGAACATGTCCGTCGCCCAGTTCACCGCGACCCATGCCGCCCACGTTCAGATCACCGATCTGCGGGATCTTCTCCCCGCGTCCGTCGCAGCCCTCCTGCAGTGAGCTGTTCTCGGCATGAGGCGCCAGCCTTGCGAAGAACTCCACACTCGTGGTGAGGGCCCCGGCGTTCACCACCCGCCGGGGCCCTCACCGCTCGCGACAGGGTCAGATCGTCGCAGTGTCGATCACGAAGCGGTAGCGGACGTCGCTCGCCAGGACCCGCTCGTACGCGTCGTTGATCTCCGAAGCGCTGATCAGCTCGATCTCCGAGCCCAGGCCGTGCTTGGCGCAGAAGTCGAGCATCTCCTGGGTCTCCGGGATGCCGCCGATGCCGGAGCCGGCGAGGGTCTTGCGGCCGGCCATCACCGAGAACAGGTTCAGCGTGACGGGCTCCTCGGGGCCGCCCACGTTCAGGAACGCGCCGTTCGTCTTGAGGAGGGAGAGGTAGACGTCCAGGTTCAGCGGGGCGGAGACCGTGGACAGGATGATGTCGAAGGCGCCGCGCAATTCGGTGAAGGTGGCCTCGTCGCTGGTCGCGTAGTAGTGCGAGGCGCCCAGCTTCAGCCCGTCCTCCTTCTTGCGCAGCGACTGCGACAGTACGGTCACCTCGGCGCCGAGCGCGTGCGCGATCTTGACGGCCATGTGGCCGAGGCCACCCAAGCCGACGACGGCGACCTTCTTGCCGGGACCGGCGTTCCAGTGCTTGAGCGGGGAGTACGTGGTGATGCCGGCGCAGAGGAGCGGCGCGGCCACGTCGAGGGCGAGGCCGTCAGGGATGCGGAACGTGTAGTTCTCGTCGACGACGATCTTCTCGGAGTAGCCGCCGTAGGCCGGCTCACCGTTCTTGTCGAGGGCGTTGTAGGTGCCGATGGGGCCCTTGTGGCAGTACTGCTCCAGGCCGGCTTCGCAGTTCTCGCACTCGCGGCACGAGTCGATCAGACAGCCGACGCCCACGCGGTCGCCGACCGCGAACTTGGTGACGCCGGAGCCGACCGCCTCGACGACACCGGTGATCTCGTGGCCGGGGACCATCGGGAAGATGCCCTCGCTCCAGCCATCGCGGGCCTGGTGGATGTCCGAGTGGCAGATACCGCTGAACTTGATGTCGATCAGGACGTCGAACTCGCCGACCTCACGACGCTCGATCGTGGTCCGCTCCAGCGGAGCCTTGGCGGAGGGGGCGGCGTATGCGGCGACAGTGGTGGTCATGCCGGGAGTTCTCCTCAGGGGGATGCGCGCCCGGCCGCCTTCTGACCGGACGCGTCGATCAGACTGCCGAGCCTTTGCGCTGTCACCCAGACCACGCTTGTGGGTACGCTCGCCGAGCCTACCACTGGCGGGGGCAGGCTGGTGTCTGTGCGGCCGGGAATAATGGACCGTATGGACGAACGTTCCGCATCGGTGTCACCGGTGGATGCCCCCGGTGACACCGGCGGGGCCCTGGACCGGCGTGCCGAGCTCAGCGAGTTCCTGCGCACCCGGCGGGCCCGGCTCAAGCCGGAGGACGTGGGGCTGCCGGACTTCGGGCGGCAGCGCCGGGTGCCCGGGCTGCGCCGTGAGGAGCTGGCCCAGTTGGCAGGGGTGTCCGTCAACTACTACACGAGGTTGGAACAGGGCAACGGGCGGAATGTCTCAGCGGAGATCCTCGACGCCATCGCCCGCGCTCTGCGGCTGACGGACGCGGAGCACGCTCACCTCACGCACCTCGCCAAGCCGAAGCAGCACAAGAAGAAGCCGTCGGTGCGGGCGCAGGTGGTGCGCGGGAAGCTGCTGAAGCTCCTCGACACGCTGGACGACGTACCGGCGTACGTCGTGGGGCGGCGTACGGACATCCTGGCGTGGAACACGATGACCGCTTCCCTCTTCGGGGACTGGGCCGAGTTGCCGCCGCAGGAGCGTAACTGGGCGCGGCTGGTGTTCCTGCGGCCCGAGTTGCACGACCTGATCATGGACTGGGAGCAGCGGGCGATCGATATCGTCTGCCATCTGCGGATGGACGCCGGCTGCTATCCGGAGGACCCGAAGCTGTCCGCGCTGGTGGGTGAGCTGTCGGTGAAGAGCGAGGAGTTCCGGCGGCTGTGGGCGACCCACGACGTCAAGGAGAAGAACCACGGGGAGAAGCGGTTCCGGCATCCGCTGGTGGGTGAACTCACCCTGAACTTCGAGTCGTTGAGACTCCCGGACGACAGCGATCAGATGCTGATCGTCTTCCACGCGGAACCGGGGTCACCTTCGGCGGAAGGCCTGCGGCTGCTGGCCAGCTGGGGTCGGGACGCGACGAAGGCGGGCGCGGGTCCCTGAGAGGGGCTGCGCCCCCTGGCCCCTCCTTCGGCCTGAACGGCCTCCTCCTCGATCACCAGAGGGGCTTGACATGCCGTCGGCTTCGGGAAGGCAGAGGCACCCTGGCGATGGGGCCGAGACGGGTGGGCGGGGGAACACGGCCTGGGTTGCACCGACCTCACGAGAACAGAAGCGGCCCGCCGTGATGCCGCCGCCCGGCGTATGTCCAGCCAGGGTGCTTCTGCTTGAGGACCGCCGCGCCCGCGAGATGCGCCGCCATCGACGTGCCCGAGACGGTGAGGTACTCGGCCGGTTTTCTCGCCGGCCTTCTGTTCGATGAGGCCGCCCCGGCGGAGACGCTCGTGATGCCCACGCAGGGCACGGTCACGTCCGGCTTGATGGCGCCGTCGCCATCGCGCGGGCAGGTGTGGGAGAGATTCGGCTGCCACGTCCTTGTCGTCGACCGCGCCGACAGTGATTGCCGTGTCGGCGCTGCCCGGCGAACCGGCCGAATCCGGACCGGAACTGCCCGCCGCGACGGTCAACAGGATGCCCTTCTTGGCGGACGGCCGGTTGATCGCCGTGTCCAGCGGGCCGACCTCGGGCGTGTCCTGGCCGCCGAGGATGCCGGGTCATCACCGGAACCGGCGTCGCCCAGGACCTGGCACCCGCATCGGGTTGTTGGTCCGCAGTGGAGGAATTCCCCGGCGGCCGACTCGTCGTTCAAGACTCGTGCTCTGGTCTCGACGTCGTCCTGTCCAATTCCCGTGGCCCCCAGAGCCTGGCCGAGAAGGTCGCGGAACTCGGTGAGCGCGCCCGGGCCGCGACGCCCGAGGAGGCGGCGCGGGCGGGGGACTGGGTGGTGGTGAGCATCCCGCTCGGCGCCTACCGACTGCTACTGGTGGACGCGCTGGCGGGCAAGGTCGTGCTCGACACGATCAACTACTACCCGTTCCGCGACGGGAAGTGCGAAGTGCTCGACTCGGGCAGGGCCACCACGAGCGAACTCGTCCAGGAGCATCTGGTCGGCGCGAAGCTCGTCAAGGCGTTCAACAACATCGGCGATCAGCACATCCCGGCGCTCGCCCGTCCTGCGGGAGCCGCCGATCGCACCGCCCTGCCGATCGCCGGCGACGACCCGGAGGCGAAGGTGAGCGCCGCCGCCCTGATCGACCGGCTGGGCTTCGACACCGTCGACGCCGGCTCTCTGGCCGAGAGCTGGCGCTTCGAGCCGGAGACCGCCCCGTACACGGCGGCCTACTTCGCCGACCCCGACGCGGCCAAAACCTTTTTGGCCGAGCTGGGCGAGGAGATCCGCTCCGGCGGCCCGGTGCAGGCCGTGCCGCCCAAGGATCCGGGCGCCCCGCTGCCCGCGCACCGGCTGCGCACCCTGCTGGCCGAAACACCCCGCGTACTCACCGCCGACCGCCTGCTGCGCTGACTCCGCCCCTCGTGCAGGGCGATTGCAAAGTCCCGGGGATCTTGTGAGTGCGCAGGTCACAGCAGCGTGACGATGGTGGATGGAGGCGCGACCACACGCAAGGAAGCTCCGTTGCGGAGGTGACCTTCCCAAGTCGCGTGCGCCCAACGGAGCTTCGATGTGCCGTCAGTCTGCCACCGTCTGCCTGGTCAAGTCGCCCACCCGTCAGCACCGCGTGACGGGTGCGCTGGCCGAGCGGCTGGTCACGCTGGCCGATCCGCGGTGCCGGCGCGGAAAGCGCCACCCAGGTCGCCAAGGTCGTACGCCACCGCACCGACACCAAGACCGGCAGGCAGAGCCGCGAGACCGTCTACGCCATCACCGACCTGACCAGCCGCCAGGCATCCCCGGAACGGATCGCAACGATCTTGAGGGCGCACTGGGTGATCGAAAACAGGCTCCACTTCGTCCGGGACACAGCCTTCCGCGAGGACGCCTCCAAGATCCGTACCGGACACGGCCCGGAGAACATGGCCATCCTCCGCAGCTTCGCCATCAACCAGCTCCGCGCCGCCGGCCACACCAACATCGCCGCCGGACTCCGCACGACAGCCCTCCGCCCCTACGAGCGGCCACTCGCCGTCCTCGGACTCAACTGACCTGCGCCAACGCACGATCAACGAACCATGCAATCGCCCTGCCCCACGGACCCGCGGCCCGTGTCCTCCGGCTCGTATCGCAAGCTGCGCCTCGAGGCGGACGTCAACGGGTCGTGCAGTGGACGTCAACGGGCCGTGCACACGCGCCCGGTTCCATGGTCACGCGGCCGGTTCCCTCGATCAGGCAGCGTCCACGCCGTTTCCGTACGGTGCGGCGCATCCTCGCACCCGTGAGCACCAGGCCTCCAACCACCGTGTGAACATCAGCAGGGGAAATACGATGACGCGTTCCCACCTGTCTCCCGGCGGGAGTTCGCAGGCCCCAGGGCGCCTGCCGGGCTTCCCCCCGTCCGGCGGCGACGATCGGCCGGCCGGCGATGTCAAGTTCAGAAACTTCGTAACACTCACTGCTCAGGAAATCGAGAGGGGTGCTCAGACTCTGAGTGGCGATGAGTTGGCACCCTTATCGCACCTGACGGGAGTTTCTGTTCCGAGATCTGCCAATCCTGACGGGTTCCGTTTCGACGCTCAAGGTCACGTAATCGATGGTCTGCTGTATGCCCGGATTTACTGCGGCGCGATGAATGGGGTGTCCTGCGGCAGTACGGCCGATGATCCGATCGTGGCCGATGTGGTCAAGGCGGGCTGGATCTCATTTGTCGGCGAAGGGGGAGAATATACTGTCAAGCCGGGCCAGATGTTCATTCGCGACACCAAACTGTCATGGGAGTTTTCTTGCTCCGCCTCCTTTTCGGCGCACGTCATATCCGTTCCCAGACACCTGGTGGTCCCTCGCGTCAGTTCGGTAGGAGTGCTTGATCGCGCGTACGTGGCAGATGTCGGTATGCCGGAAGTTACGTTTCTCCTGAAATGCATTGAGATGATTGACGAGAATGTCGATCACCTAGGCGTCTCGAAATCCATACGAATCACCCTTCGGGATGCTTTCGCCGCGCTCATCTCGGGAATCATGTCCGATTGTTGGGGCATGGAGTCGGACACTCACGCGAGCATGACTGTTGCGGCTGCGAGAAATGTCATCGAGCGCCATCTGGACAGCCGTGATCTGTCACCTCGGATGGTCGCTCAGCGTATTGGTGTCTCACTCCGGACACTGCACCGATCATTTTCGGTGTCAGGTGAGTCGATGATGACATTCGCGCGTAGGAGGCGTCTCCAACAAGCTCACGACGAACTAGTGGGAACCGAAACGCTAAAAGATATTTCCGCGTTGGCTGCGCGCTGGCATTTTTCGGATTCGAGTCACTTTATTCGGCATTTTAAGGCCTACTACGGGTCAACCCCCGGGGCATATCAGAGGAACAGAAGAATTGGCGACTCCTGATCTGCTCGACGAGGGTCCGGCGCAACCCTCGTCGAGGAGGTCGCCGTAGGCGGCGGGTTTCGCTGTCAGCAGGCGCGAGAAACCCTGTCGTTGAGATCGACGGTTCCGCTCGTGGCCGGAGCCGGTGCCACCCGCAGGTCGGCGACCGACCCGCCGCCGCTGACAACCGAATAGATTCCGGCGGTTTCGGCATGCTGGTTCAGAATCAACGCGCTGTCCGTGTTGTTCTTGACCGAGGAAGCCTGGTTGTCCGCCGGAGTTCCGTCCGAGAACTTCTTGCCCGCCAGGTCATTTACGCACGACGTCTTGACGCCGTTACTCAACGTGATCTTGGGAACCACGTACATCGGCCCCGAGAAGTTGATGTCCTTGTAGAGGCAAACCTCATCTGACGGGCAGGATGTGGCGGCACTGGCCGTCGGCCCCATTACCCCTGCACTTGCCAGAGCCAAAGCTATTGCCGGAATCACTACAGCTGCTCGCATCTTGTTCAGGATCCTCATCTCTTTTTTTGCAGGAGAGAATTTGCCCTACCGGTTGCATGCTGCATTATCCACTACTTCCACCTTGGGGTGCTAGAACATCCATGCCCGTCGATGGTACGACCGTGCCAACCTGGACACGGCCTGGCCTGCGCGGCGCCACCGGTGGCGCGCGTATGCCACGGCATGGCGCGGTTGTTCAATACTTTCCTGCCCTCATTTGATGTAATGATCAATGTGAACGTCAGGAAGGGAGAACAGCCATGCTGAAGCCCTATTGGTAGAAGAACCAGCAAGGAAGAAAGGCCGGCGCATGCCCGTACCCATCGGCGAGGGCATGCGCCGGTCCGCCTTCCTGGCTGCGCATCGTCATTGTCCCGTCCATCGACCGGCCGATGGACGCACCAGTGCATTCCGGCATTCCTCCCGTCAGGCCTCCTGAGGGCGCAAATTGAAGAATCGAGGGTACCGCCGTGCATGGCAAACCCACCCCACGGTCCCTTTTCTCTTCGACTGAGTTCCGTGCCACCTGGCTGGCCGAAATGGTTTCGTTCTTCGGGGACCAGTTGGCCCGGGTCGCGCTGGCAATCCTGGTGTTCGACCGCACGGACTCTGCGGCCCTGACCGGCCTCACCTATGCGCTGACCTACGTGCCGAGCGTTGTCGGGGCGCTTACGCTTTCCCACCTGGCGGACCGGCGGCCCCGCCGCAGTGTCCTGATGACGGTGGACATCTGTCGGGCCATCGCCGCCGGGGCCATGGTGATTCCAGATGTTCCGCTCGGTGTTCTTTGCCTGCTCGTGTCGGTCATGTCGTTTCTGGGTGGACCGTACAGAGCGGCCCATCTTGCCCTGCTGCGCGAGATTCTCAGCGCCGAGCAGTATCCGATCGGCATGTCTGTCCGGCAGATCACCATGCAGGCGGCTCAGATCTTCGGCTTCGCCTTCGGCGGTGTGGTGTCCTCGGTTTTCACACCGCGGGCGTGTCTCGCTTTTGACGCCACCACCTTCGTCGCGTCGTTCGGGCTCTACTGGTGCTTCGTCAAGTCGCGCCCGGCTGCCGGGACACCGGAGGGAACAGGATCCGTCGCAGCCGGTCTGACCGTCCTGTGGGCCGAGCCTCGCCGACGGGCGATCTTCCTGAGCACAGCACTCGGGTTCTTCTACATCACCCCCGAGGCGGTGGCCGCGCCCTACGCCAGCGCCCTCGGCCTCGGATCGGTCTGGGTGGGCGTCCTGCTGGCCAGCACGGGTGTGGGCGCGGTGGCCGGCCTGTGGGCGTTCCACCGGTTCGTGCCGGCCCACCGCTACGCGGACCACCTACCACTGGTGTGCTTCACCACCGGCCTTCCGCTTGTCGTCGTCGCGATCCAGGGCGGCGGGATCTACCTGGCCATGGTGTCCTTCGCCGTCAGCAACGCGCTGTGGTGCATCCAGGTGGTGGTCTCCGTCTCCACGCTGGTCGAACTGCTGCCGGACGACCGTCGTGCCCAGGGCATGGGCGTGGCGTCGGCCATGAACCTCACCGCCCAGGGCGTCGGCACCGGAGGCGCCGGACTGCTCGCACAGTGGCAGAGCCCGGTCTTCGCCCTGTCCTTCATGGGAGCCGCATCGGCGGTGGCCGGGCTGTGGCCCGGTCTGCTGTGGCTCCGGTCGACCCGGAAGGTGGCGGCCCTGCCCGCGCCCGACAGTGCGTGAACGCGGGCGCGCGCCACGCCTGCCTGCTGTCGGCGGGTGCAGCCGGACGTGGCCACGAAGAGGCCGAGGAGTTCGGCCTCCCGGGGCCGCTCGGTGACGGCTTCGGGAGGGACACGCGGTCGGGCCGTACGGCTGTGCGACGAAGATGTCGACCGAGGGGCGCATCTCGACAATGCCATGGACGCCCGCGAGCAGCATCGCGCGCTCACCGGTGAGGTCGGACGTTGCGTGTGGTCGCGCATCCATCCACCATCGTCACGCTGCTGTGATCTGCGCACTCACAAGATCCCCGGGACTTTGCAATCGCCCTGGCCCCTCGTGCGCCCCAAGTACGGAACCCGAGAAAGTTCACGTGCTTCCCGCTTTCGAGACCGAGCCGTTCGTGGAGTGTGTAACTGGTTCTCGCTCCGTCACCATCGAGCGTGCAACGAGCCGAAACGTGTACGTCCTCTCTCGAAAAGGCCGACACCAGTGCCGCTCGGTGTCGGCCTTCTCGTCCCGAAATTGGTTCAGGTCAGGACTGACCGGACTGAACTACTGGAAGTCGCAGCCTGGATTGGGGGCGTCCTCGGAAAACGGCGCGCCGTGCGGCAACGCGTAGAGGACGTCCAGGACCAGTGGAGTCGTCCCGAGGTTGCGGCCGATATGCACGTGATCGGAACCACTCATCTCCGTGATGGTGCTGCCGGCCGTGTAGACGCCGTCGGATTCGCAGGTTGAATCGAAGTGGCTCAGGGTGCCCTGCTTGACAAAGCCGTACAAGGTTCCGTCGTGGTAGTGCCATCCCGTGCTCTGGCCCGGCGGGATCGTGATCTCCCGGAGGATGTAGTCCTTGTCGCCGATCGTGGTCTGCGAGATCACTGTGCCCTTGACTCCCGGGCCGGGGGGAGTGGCTTGGGCGGACCCCGCGACGAGCGACGAGCTGAGGGCTACGACTGTTATCAGCCCTGCGCGGAGTAGGTTGCGCATCGATAGCCTTTCCGTAGGGAAAAGAGGCAGACGCCCCGACTGTGGAACGTGCCCCTCTTTGCGAGGGGACGTGTTCGTTCCGCAACCAATGCCCATCACTGATGCGTCCCGGCTCCCGCCCCACCCCAAAGCCCGGATGGAGTGCGGGACTTGGTCGTCGGCACGGTTTCCTGATGCCCGCGCCCGGCAGGGCACCGCGCCGTTTCCCCGCGCGGTGTGCCGCTCAGGCCGGCGGCGTCTCCGTTGCGTCGGTCATGGCAGGGCCTCGGACGGGCTGCACGGAGAAGGCGATTGCTTGACTTACTCAATCTTATAGAGGGTTGCTTGACTTGGGCAAGTCGCTATGCCGCTGCGCTGATCAGCGGGATTCGCGGACGACGGCGACGCCCCCCGGTGGGACGGTGACGGTGCCGCTGATCGGTGTGGCGGTGAGGAGTTCGACGCCTTCGGCGGGCGCTTCGGCGCCCTTGCCGGTGTGGTCGATGAGGAACAGGTAGTCGGCTTCGGCGCCGCGGCGCCGGACGACCTCGATGCCGGCGGGGGCCTGGTGCTCCGGTGTGACGCCGGCCTCCTGGCGGATGCGGTGGAGCAGGGCGGCGAGAGTGTTCTTGTCGGGGTGGGTGCCCAGATACCAGGTGGTGCCGTTGCCGTACCGGCGGCGGGTGACGGCGGGGTGGCCGGCCAGGGGGCCGTCGGCGTAGGAGGCGACGGCCTGCGCGCCGGTGAGCCGTATGCGTTCCGACCACAGGTCGGCGGTGGCGGCGGGAGGCACGTCGCCGGTCAGGCCGACCGTCTCTCCCGGCAGCAGGGGGAAGAGCTCGTCGGTGACCACGCCGAGTTGCTCGCGGAACGCGCCAGGGTAACCGCCCAGGTACACATGACAGTTCTGGTCGACCATGCCGCTGTGGAAGCCGACGGCCAGGGTGCCCCCGCGTTCGGCGTACCGGGCGAGGTTTGTCGCGGCTGCCTCCGTCACCAGGTACAGCGACGGCGCCAGCACGAGTTCATAGCGGTCGAGCTCAGGGTCGTCGGGGCGTACGAAGTCGACGGAGACCCCCGCCCGCCACAGGGGGGTGTACCAGTCGCGCACCAGGTCTTGGTAGCGCAGTTCGCCGCTGGGCTGGGAAGGCAGTTCCAGTGCCCACCGGGCGTCCCAGTCCCATACGATCGCCACCTGCGCCGCGACGGTGGAGCTCCGCACCTCGGCCAACGCTCTGAGGTCCGCGCCGAGTCGGACGACGTCCCGCCAGATCTGGCTGTCGGTGCCCGCGTGCGGGAGCATCGCCGAGTGCCACTGCTCGGCGCCGGCCTTGGCCGCACGCCACTGGAAGAACGCGATGCCGTCGGCGCCACGGGCCACGTGGGCCAGGGCGTTGCGCCGCATTTCTCCCGGCTGCTTGGCGCGGTTGACGGGCTGCCAGTTGACGGCACCGGTCGAGTGCTCCATGAGGAACCACGGGCCGCCCGCGAGCGACCGCATGAGGTCGCCGTTGAGCGCGATGTCGATCTCGGCTTCCGGGTCGTCGGACATCAGGTAGTGGTCGTTGGAGAGGATGTCCAACTCCGGTGCCCAGCGCCAGTAGTCGAGGGCGTCGATGGTGCGCAGGACGAGGAAGTTGGTGGTCGCGGGGGTGTCCGGGGCGGCCCTGAGCAGCATCTCGCGTTCGGCGGTGCACAGGGAGAGCAGTTCGTCGGAGCAGAATCGGCGCCAGTCGAGCTGGTGGGTGGGGTTCGCAGGAGCCGCGGTGGCGCGGGGCGGCAGGATCTGCTCCCACGAGTAGTACCACTGGCTCCAGAAGGTGGTGCCCCAGGCGTGGTTGAGGGCGTCCAGATCGTTGTCGTAGCGGGCGCGCAGCCAGGTGCGGAAGGCGGCGGCGCTGGTGTCGCAGTAGCAGGCGTCGTTGTGGCAGCCGTACTCGTTGTGCACGTGCCACATGGCGACGGCCGGGTGGGCGGCGTAGCGCTCGGCGAGGGCTTCGGCGATCCGCAGCGCCGCTCGGCGGTAGGCGGGGCTGGACGGGCAGAACGTCTGGCGGCTGCCGTAGGAGAGGGTACGGCCGTCGCGGTCGACGGGAAGGGCCTCCGGGTGGGCGCGGAAGAACCAGGCCGGGGGTGCTGCCGTGGGCGTGGCGAGGTCGGCGGCGATGCCGTTCTCGTGCAGCAGGTCGAGAATCCTGTCCATGCGCGAGAAGGCATAGGCGCCCTCGGACGGTTCGAGCAGCGCCCAGGAGAAGATGCCTACGCTGACCATGGTCACGCCTGCCTCGCGCATCAGGCGCATGTCCTCGGCCCAGACCTCCTCGGGCCACTGCTCGGGGTTGTAGTCACCTCCATAGGCGATACCGGGAATGCGAAGACGGCGGGCGGTAGTCACTGGTGGTGCTCCGGAAGATGTAGGGGAGGGGCAAGTCCGGGCGGGTCAGCCCTTGTTGGCGCCCAGGGTCAGGCCGCTGACGAACTGCCGCTGGAGCGCGAAGTACACGATCAGCGTGGGGATCGCGGTGAGCAGGGCGC
>NZ_JBEOWF010000045.1:0-90588 GCF_040295925.1 Streptomyces sp. NPDC002588 | reverse complement strand
GTACGTCCAGTACGAGGGCTTGCACCCGGCACGCCGAGAGCACGCGCCGGACGCCGCTCCTTGACGGGCAAACGTTGCCTGCCGCGGCACTAGTCCACGGTGATGGAGTCCAGCTTGGCCCGCAGATACGCGTGCGAGTCGACCGGCTCGTGCGCCACCCGGCCCACCGGGGCCGGCACGGACTCCACGACCGTGCCCGGGGTGCACTCGCCGAAGTAGACGAGTGACATCAGCTCCTCGGCGGGTTCGTCGGCGGGCGGGGGCAGGACGCGGTGGCGGCCGGAACGCCAGCGGTCGCCCGTCCAGCGGGCCATCAGGTCGCCGATGTTGATGGTGAAGGCGTCCGGGTCGAAGGGCGCGTCCTCCCAGCCGCCCGCGTCCGTCCAGACCTGGAGCCCGCCCTTCCCGGCCTGCCGGTCGAGGATCGTGACCGTGCCGAAGTCGGTGTGCGGGCCGATCCGGAACTGGCCGGGCTCCGGCTCTCCGACGACCTCCGTCCCCGGATACCAGTTGATGTTGAAGCCGTAGGTGGGGTGGTCCATGTGGCGGGAGAAGAAGTCCTGCTCCAGACCGAGGGCCTCGCCCAGCAGCGAGAGCAGCTGCTTCTCCAGCTCGGCCATCTTCTCCAGGTACTCCGTGCAGAGCACCTCCAGCTCGGGCACCTCCTCCGGCCAGACGTTCGGCGCGTACCACTCCGCGTTGATCACCGGGTCGTCGAAGGGTTCGTGCGTGGCGAAGGTGAGGGACTCCTTCAGGTCCGGCGGGGTCTCGGTGCCCTCCGAGTAGCCGTTGGCCTCCGCGCCCGGCCCCAGCCAGCCCCGCCCGCCGACCTTCACCGCGTACGGCTGCTTGACCTGGGCGGGGAGGGCGAAGAAGGCACGCGCGGCGGAGCGGATCCGGGACCGCAGCGCGGGGTCCACGCCGTGCCCGGTGACCAGCAGGAATCCCGCCGTCTGAAGGGCCTCGTCGACGGTGCGGGCGATCCCGGCCCGTGCCTCGGCGTCGCCGTCGCGCCAGGGTGTGAGATCGATCGTGGGAATGCGCGGCTCACTCACCGATGTCCTCGTTCCACAGTGCCGGGTTCTTCTCGATGAAGTCGCTCATCAGCGCGACGCAGTCGGGGTCGTCCAGGAGCACGATCTCCACGCCGTGCTCCGCCAGCCAGTCGTGCCCGCCATGGAAGGTGACGGCCTCTCCCACGACGACCCGGGAGATACCGAACTGGCGGACCAGGCCCGAGCAGTACCAGCACGGCGAGAGGGTCGTGACCATCGTCGTGCCGCGGTACGAGCGCTGCCGGCCCGCCGCACGGAACGCGGCCGTCTCCGCGTGCATGGAGGGGTCGTCGTCCTGGACGCGCCGGTTGTGGCCGCGGCCGAGCAGCCGGCCGTCGGCGCCGTAGAGGGCGGCGCCGATGGGGATGCCGCCCTCGGCGAGCCCGGTACGGGCCTCGGCGACGGCCGTGGCCAGCCAGGCGCGGGCGGTCGTCTGATCCACAGAGTCCATGACCTCACTCTGCTCCGGCCGAAACACCTGGGCAACGTGCGGAAAGTACTCTCCGGGCAGCCAGCAGCCGGACGTTCTGTCAGCCCGTTGGAGGCCCCCGTGCCCGCACTCACCCTCCGCGAAGTCCTGGCCCTGGACGTGGTCCGGGCCGCCGAGCCCGAACTGCTCGCCGGGGCCGCCGGACTCGACCGACCCGTCCGCTGGGTGCACTCAAGCGAGGTCTACGAGGGCGCCAACTTCCTCGACGGCGGAGAGCTGCTGCTCACCAACGGTTTCGGACTGACGGACGCGGACCAGGAGGTCCGGCGGCGGTACGTCCGCGAGCTGGCCGCGCGCGGCGCCGCGGGGCTCGCGGTGGAGGTCGGCCGGTCCCTGCCGAGCATGCCGGACGAGGTCGTCGACGAGGCCCGCCGGCTGGAACTGCCGCTGCTCGCCCTGCACCGGGTCGTGCCCTTCGTGCGGATCACCGAGGCGGCCAACCGGGCGATCGTGGCCCGGGGCCTCTCGGGGCGTTCCGTGGCCCGGCCCTGGGGTGACGACCACACGGCGGCCCTGCTGGCCGACCTCGCCGACCGGGCCGCGCTCAACCAGCCGGAGGTGGAGGCGCGGGCGGCCCTCGCCGGGTTCCAGCCGGGACCGGGGGCACGGCTGATCGGCGTCTCCGTGCACGGGACGCGGGACACCGGCTGTGTGGACCGGGCCGTACGGCTGCTGGGAGGCGGGGGCGTGCTGCGCGCCGCCTTCCCGGGGGACCTCCTCGCCCTGCTCACGCTGTCCGGCAACCGCGCCGGCGACCCCGTGCGCGCCGTCCAGGACGCCTTCCGTACGGCGGCCGAGCCCGGACTCACCGTCGCCGTCGGGCATGCCGTCGCGGCCGCCGCCGGCTGGCTGCGCTGGAGCGAGACGCTGCGGGCGGCCCGTACCACCCTGGAGCTGGCCCTCACCGTCCCGCCCGCCGAGCCCTCCGCCCCCGACGGCCCGCTCGTGACGTCCTCCCGCGCCTTCGCCCTGGAGCGGGAGCTGACCCGGGGCGGGGTGGACGCCAACCGGGAGCGGCTCGCGGGGATGGTCCAGCACGCGCTGGGGCCGCTCCTGGAGTGGGAGGCGGCCCACGCGAGCGACCTGGTCCGCACCCTGGAGGTCCACCTCCGCCACGGCTGCTCCCCCACCCGGACGGCCGCCCTGCTCCACATCGGCCGCCAGTCGCTCTACCAGCGCCTGGAACGCATCGAGTCCCTGCTCGGCCTGGAGATCGGCGACCCGGACCTGCTCGGCGAACTCCTGGCGGCGACCTGCGCGCACCGGGTGGTGCGGGGGACGGCGGCGGAGGCGGGCACCCTGCGACCGCCCCACCGTTTCGGTGTCCTGAGCGCTCTGTAACCTGGCCCGGTCATCGTGGGCTTGTGGGAGGACGGTCATGGTTGCTGCCCCGGTTCTGGAGGAGCTGCGGGAGGTCTGCCAGCCGCAGGCCAAGCTGGCGAGCCGTAACGGCGAGCACTGGGCGGGCCGGCTCTACATGCGGCGCGTCTCCCTGCGCTTCACCCGCCAGCTGGTGCGCACCCCGGTCACCCCGGACCAGCTGACCTGGACGATGGTGGGCTGCGGGGTGCTGTCCGGGGCCGCCCTGCTGGTACCGGGCCTCGCCGGTGCCGTGCTCGCCGCCCTCTTCATGCAGCTGTTCCTGCTCTTCGACTGCGTGGACGGTGAGGTCGCCCGCTGGAAGGGGCAGAACAGCGCGACCGGCATCTACGTCGACCGGCTCGGCGCCTACCTCGCCGACGCGGCGCTGATGACCGGCTTCGGCTTCCGGGCGGCGGAGTCCGGGCTCGGCGGCTGGGCCGGTTTCAACGGCTGGGTGTCGCTGGGTCTCGCGACGGCGCTCGGGGTGGTGCTGCTGAAGGCGTCGACCGACCTGGTGGACGTGGCGCGGGCCCGGCGCGGGCTCGCGGTCGCGGACGACGAGGCGGCCGCGCCGCGCTCGCAGGGCGTCGCCTCGGTGCGCAGGCTCGCCGCAGCGTTCAAGATCCACCGGGTGACCAACGGCATCGAGGCCTCCCTGGTCCTCCTCGTCGTGGCGTGCGCGGACGCGGCGACGGACTCCGTCGGCCCGACCCGCTGGGCGCTGGGTGCCATCGCCGTGATCACCTGGCTGATGGTCCCGGCGCATCTGCTGTCGATCCTGTCCTCGTCCCGGCTGCGCTGACCCGGGGGCGTCGGTCAGGCGCTCAACAGCCCCAGGATCCGGTTCACCGCCTCCACGACCGGCTGCCCCACGGCACCGATCGTGGCCGCGATGCCGGCGACCGCGATCAGGGCACGGTGCCGTTCCTGCACAGGCGCGGCGGCGTCGGCGGTGAGGGCGGGGAGGGAGTCGTCGAGAGCCTGGGCACTGACCGCCGGGATGTGCGGGCGCAGCTCCCGCAGCAGCGCCAGCAGTTCCCGGACCGCCGCCTCCAGTTCGGGTGAGGCGGGCGCGGCGGGGACGACGCCCTGGTTCTTGATCATGCCGATGTTGCCGCTGCCGCCGTACATGTTCACGTTGTCGCCGTAGTGGTTGTTCGTGCTCATGCGCCTGCCATCCCCACGTTGCCGCTGCCGCCGTACATGTTGACGTTGTCGCCGAAGTAGTAGTTCTTCGGGCTGATCGTGATGCTCTCCACCATCACCTGGAACTCGGTCTCGGGATTCTCGATCGCATGCGCGATCCGGCCGACGAGCTGGTTCAGGTGGTGCGGGTTGCGGCTGGTGACCACGGCCTGGGACGGGCCGGAGGTCTCGACGGCCAGGACGTGGTGCGACTGCGCGCCGAGGACCTGCAGCATCTCCACCAGGGAGTAGATCGTCACGGCCAGCGAACCCAGCCACACGAACGTCATGAGCCCGCTTCCGGTGTCCCGGCTCGCGACCATCGTGATGCCGCTGAGGACGGTGAGGGCGATGGTCCCGGCCGCGGTGATCACGAGGGTCTTCAGGAACCGCAGCACGGCTTCCTTGCGCCGCGGATGGATCGTGAGGGTGTACACCCGCGCGATGTTCTCCAGCGGATAGCAGGCCCCGCCGACCCAGAGCAGTCGCTTACTGACCCGCAGATCGATTCCCGGTGACACCAGCGGCGGCGTGGGCGGCGGCGGCGGGACGTCGAAGTGTCCCGACGGTTCCGGTGTTGTCATCAAGTCCCCCTGACTTCGAGTGAGTTGCCGGTGGTGACTGTCACTCTCCGAGCACCATCGGCTACGGGGCATGTCTCCAGTACAAGTTGATTCGAACCGCCTTCCGGGCGCATCCGCGCCGAGGGAACGGGAGTTTTCGTAACCCAACGGACACCACGCGATCTGGCACACATCAACTCCCGCTCCTTACCCTGGCGTTGGGAACCGGCCCTGGGGGAGGTGCGGTGCACGGACGCTTGTACGGGCGGGGCGCGCTGTTCGACGTCGAGCCGGCCGGTCTCGTGCCCCGGCTCGTCGGGCTGCGGCCCTACGCCCACCAGGGCGAGAAGGCCGAACACCCGGCCGGGCCACCCCTGCTGGTGCTGGCGGGCGGCCGGGGCGCGGGCAAGAGCGCGGTCCTCGCCGAACTCGTCGACGCCTACACCGAGCGGCTGCGGGGCGGCGAGTCCCGAAGACGCACCCCGATCGCGCTGATCGACTGCGAGGACGGGCAGTTCACGCGCCCGCCGCACGAGGAGAGCCCGGAGTCCTGGTCCGCGGTGTGGCAGGCGCTGCTGGTGGTCGCCGAGCAGCTGACCGAGCCGGTGAAGGCGGCCGGGCAGCTCACCTTCCCCCGGCTGACGGCGGGCCTGGTGGCGGTGCGGGCGAGCGACTGGAGCGGACGCTCCGACTCGGACCGGATCCGGCGGGAACTGGTCCGGATCCTGCTGCTGAACGAGCGTCGTACGCACTTCAGCCTGGCCGGGCGGTGGGCGGCCAAGGTCGCCTCCAAGGTGATCGCGGCGGCCAGCGGCGGCGGACCGTTCGTCGCGGCCACCGTCGAAGCCACCCTGGAGGCGCTGTCGGAGGGATTCACCTCCCACAAGGAGCAGAAACCGGCCACCTGGTACCGCGGTTACCCGAACGCGGGCGGCAACGCCAAGCGCGGACTGCTGCTGCTCGCGGGGAACTTCCGGGCCGGCGGCACCTCCCGCGAGCACGCCGAACGGTGGCTGGTGCGGGCCCTGCTCGCCGACCTGACGGAGGCGTACTCCGGGCTCGGCTCGCATCTGCGGCGCCTCGGCCGGCCGATCGTGCTGCTGGACAACGCGCGTAGCGGTCCGGGACCGGGGCTGCTGGACGCCGTACTGCGCGACCGGGCGGACGGCGTCGTCGACCAGGTGGTGTTCGTGGCGACCGTCCGCGGCAGCGGCCATCCGGCCCTGCGGGACGCCGTCCGACGGGAGTTGCCCGAGGTGGCGCGGGCGACCGACTGGGAGCCGGGGGCCACGCCGTCCTCGCGGGCACTGCTGGTGCAGCTGCCGCCGCTGTCCCCGGACGACACCCTGCACATGGTGGGCGCGATCTGCCACGACGTGGACATTCCCCCTCGGCTACCGCATGCCGTGCACCGGCTGACCGGGGGCAATCCGCTCGGGATCGTGGTGCTCGCCACCGCGGCCCGGCAACATCCGGACCGGGCCGCCTCCTTGGGACGCCTGCTCACCGCGAAGGTCACACTGGAGGAGGACCGGGCCGACGACGGGCGCCCCGTCTACGCCGAGTTGCTCAGTCACCTCGCCCCCGCCGACCGGCTCGAGGAACTGACCGTCCTGGCGACGGCCCACGGCCACACCTCCGCCACGGTCCTCGCCCAGGCCCGACTGCCCGAGGACTTCGGTCCGTCGGGCGTACGGGCACTGGCCGCCCGGCTCACGGACGAGGGCCAGCCGGCCGACCGCCGCCACTTCGTCACGGACCCCTTCCTGCGGACCCTGCTGCTGCTCCGGCTGCACCACCAGCAGACCGACCACACCAAGTGGCGCGAGGCGCACGAGGCGATGATCGCCCACTTCTCGTCGGACCACGGATTCCAGACCCCGCCTCCCGCCTTCGCCGCCCTCCGCATCTACCACGAACTCGCCCTCGGGGACACGGCCGGCGCGGTCGCCGGCCTGCGCGACACCTTCCCGCTCCTCGTCACCGGCGAATGGCTGAACATCCTCCGTCTGCTCGGCACCGCTCCCTACTTCCACGCGCACGACGCCGAAGGCCGCGACACGGGCGACGAGGACCGGCGGGTGGCGATCGCGCTGGGCCGCACCGACGCCGACGAAGAGCCGCCCGAGGGCGTGGACCGCTCCCTCCATCTGCGGATACGGCGGCTGCTGCACGCGGTGTGGCAGGTGTCCGACCCGCTGGTGCTGCCCGATCCGCGGGTGTGCGGCCGGCTGGAGTTCGAGCTGCTGCGACTGTCCGATCTGCGGCCCGCCGGAGGCGCGCTGCTGTTCGCGACGGCACGGGCCTGGCACGAGGACGCCCTCGCGGGCCGCCCTCTGCGCATACCGGACGAAGACGGGGAGGACTGATGAGCGGCACCTTCACCCGGTGGCTGCGGGAGATCTGGGAGATCCGCCTCTACCGCTATGCCGCCCTGCTGGTCACGGCCGCGCTGGTGACCGGTCTGTTCTTCGCCGTGCGGACCGTCACCCACGAGGACCGTTCCTGCGCGCCCGGGGTCGTACGGCCGGAGAACAGCGACGAGTGCGTCGGGGTGGCGACGGCCGCCTACGACTTCGGGCGGCCCCAGCTGCGGGACGTGGTGCGGGCCATCCACCAGGAGAACGAGCGCCTGAAGAAGGACAGTTACGTCACCGTCGCGCTGATGCTGCCCTACACCTCCTCCACCCCGTCCACCCTCAGCGACATCCTGCACGAGATGCAGGGCGCCTACCTGGCGCAGTACCAGGCCAACCACAGCTCCAACGGCCAGTCCCCGGCGATCCGGATCCTGCTCGCCAACCCGGGCGCCACCAGCGACCACTGGGAACTGCTCGTCGACCGGCTGACGGAGATGGCGAAGGGCGAGGACCGGCTGCGGGCGGTCGCCGGGGTCGGCATGAGCACCGACTACAACAAGCGGGCGGTGGCCGCGCTCACCGCCCGGGGCATCCCGGTGATCGGCTCCTCCATCACCGCCGACGACCTCGCCAACAGCACGGCGAACAAGGACGCGTTCCCGGGGCTCGCCCGGGTCTCCCCCACCAACACCGACGAGGCACGCGCCCTGGCCTCCTTCGCGAAGGTGAGCGCGGGGCGGGCACTGCTGGTGTACGACAAGCCGGGCGACCCGTACACGCGGACGCTGCAGAAGTCGTTCGCCGCGCTGATCGAGGGCTCACCCTACGAGCCGCAGCCGTTCACCCCGCCCGCCGACCGCACCCAGGAGGGGACGACCGCGAACACCTTCCGGCAGATCACCCACCTGGTGTGCGACACCGCGCCGGGTACGGACACCATCCTGTTCGCGGGCCGGCACACCCAGCTGCGGCAGTTCATCAACGCGCTGGGCGCCCGCGGCTGCCAGGACCGGAGGTTCACGCTGCTGACGGGGGACGAGGGGTCGTACCTCACCGGGGAGAAGGACCTCGACCGCTCGGCCCTCACCCACAACCTGTCCGTCCGCTACACCGCCCTCGCCCACCCGGACGCCTGGACGAAGGGCGCCCCGGCCACGGGAGGTTCGGCGGCGGACGCGAAGGTGCTGACCGACCTCCTGGCCCGCGCCGGGCACGAGCCCGTGGGCCCGATCGGCAAGGTGAACCTGGACGACGGTCAGCTGATCATCGCCTTCGACGCGATGACCCTGGCCGTGCACGGCATCCGCGAGGCCACCCCCGACGGCCACGTCGTCCCCGCCCTCGCGGACGTCGGCCTGCAGTGGCCGCAGGTCAAGGGGTCGCTGCGGGTGAGCGGGGCGAGCGGCTGGATCTGCCTCGACGCGCACGGCAACCCGTACGACAAGGCCGTACCGATCGTGGAACTGCACTCCGACGGCGGCTCCCGCTTCGTCCGCATCGCCTGGCCGGAGGGAAAGCCGCCCTCGAAGGACTGCCTGACGCCGTCGTCCTAGGGCCGGTTCAGGGCCGCCGGCCCGGGTGGTCGACGACGGCTCGGCGGAGCACGGCCGTGGTGGAGATGACCGTGCCCTTCCGGACGTTCGAGAAGTCGTCCGTGGCCACGCTGCGCTCCCCGAGGAACTCGTAGGTCCGCTTGTTGAAGATCCACTCGTCCCGGCTGGGGTTGTCGGGGTCCTTGCGCGCGACACCCACACCGTGGCGTCCGACGGCGTCCACCGCGTCGCCGGTGAGCGTCACCCCGGGAATCCGGGCGACGGCCCGCAGCAGCGCGGCGCTCTGCTCCGGGGGCAGCAGCGCCTGCTGGAGGAGGTCGCCGGCCAGCACGAACATCGCCTGGTAGCGCTCCTGGCCGCTGTACTTCGGGGCCGTGTCGTAGAGGTAGTCCCACATCGCGTCGGCGGTGGTGGGCAGGGTCTTCACATGGTTGTAGAAGGGGGAGACGTCCCAGCCCTCCTCGCCCGGCTTCACGTCCACCGGGATGTCCCAGTCGCCCCGGCCCGTCTCCCGTCCCAGACCCGGGTGCAGTCCGTCCACCGAGAGCCACAGCTCCTGCCGGTGCAGCGGGCTGACGGTGAACTTCCCGTCCGCCGCCTCGCCCGACACCACCTTGCTGTCCAGGTAGACGAACTGGTCGTCCCGGACCTTGCCGTAGGGCTGCTCGTGCTCGGCGGCCAGCGCGATGTCCTCGATCAGGGACACGGTGGCCCTGCTGGGCGGCCGCGCGCTCGCCCCGCCCTCGGACGACGACGGCAGGACGACGAGGGTGACGGCGGCGGCGGTGGCGACGGCGGTGGCGACGAGCGCGGGCCGCAGCCAGGCGCGCCGGACCGGAGTCTCCCCGGTGTGCCGGATCTCGGTCATCAGATGCTCCTTGAGGAGTCGGTGACGGCCCGGCGGAAGGTCCTGCTCGGGAAGCTGGTTCACGGGTTTCCCTCCTTCAGGGGCCCGACCGCGGTGCCGCGGTCACCTCTCACCTGTCCGCGCGTTTGCGGGAGTTCCACATATTTCGCGAGCTTCGTCCGGGCTCGTGAGAGCCGCGACCGTACGGTCCCCACCGGCACCCCGAGCGCCTCGGCCGCGGCCCGGTAGTCCAGGCCCGACCACACGCACAGCGCCAGCACCTCCCGCTCGGGGCGCCTGAGGCGCGTCAGCGCGGTGCGTACGACGTCCAGCAGGGCCGCGTCGTCCACCCGCCCGGCGACCTCGTCGGCGAAGTCCGCCACGGCCTCGGCGCGCGGGAGCCGGGCGACGGCCGCCGCGTGCCGTCGCGCGGCGCGGCGGGTGTTGCGGGTGACGTTGGTGGCGATGCCCAGCAGCCAGGGGCGCAGCGAACCGCCGTCCTCGTCGAGCTTCGCGCGCAGCCGCCAGGCGTCCAGGAAGGTCAGTGAGACGACGTCCTCGGCGACCGCCCACTCCCCCGTGAGCCGGAAGGCATGGTTGTAGACGGAGCGCGCGTAGGAGTCGAAGAGCTCGCCGAAGGCGTCGTGGTCCCCCGCGCGGATGCGTCTTCGCAGATTCGTATCCACGCCCCCTTACCTGTCCGCACGCAGAAGGCCGGTTCCCGTGACCCAGGTCACAGAAACCGGCCTTCGCCGTGCACGTGGTTCAGAAGGTGATGCCGGTCAGCTCGCCCAGGCTCTTCACGTCGGCGTAGGAGTGCTTGCCGGAGATGAAGATGTTGACGCCGTAGTAGTTGAACAGCCAGCAGCCGAAGGCGACCAGGGCCAGGTAGGCGGCCTTGCGGCCCTTCCAGCCGGCCGTGGCGCGGGCATGCAGGTAGCAGGCGTAGCCGACCCAGGTGATGAAGGACCACGTCTCCTTGGGGTCCCAGCCCCAGTAGCGGCCCCAGGCGTCGCCCGCCCAGATCGCGCCCGCGATGATCGTGAAGGTCCACAGCGGGAAGACGGCCGCGTTGACCCGGTAGGCGAACTTGTCGAGGGACGCGGAGGCGGGAAGCCGGTCGAGGACCGAGTTCGCGAAGCGGCCCGGCTGACCGCCGGTGGCGATCTTGTTCTCGTAGGAGTCCTTGAACAGGTACAGGATCGTGGCGACCGCGCCGACGTAGAACACCGCGCCGCAGAAGATCGCGGTGGAGACGTGGATGTACAGCCAGTACGAGTGCAGGGCGGGGACCAGCTGGTCGCTCGCCGTGTAGAGGACCGTGACCGCGAGGCCGAGGTCCAGCAGGACCGTGGTGATCAGGAACAGGCCGAGCCAGCGCACGTTCTTCTTCAGCGCCAGCAGGCCGACGTACACGCCGACGGCCACCGTGGAGAAGGTGATGTTGAACTCGTACATGTTGCCCCAGGGCGCCCGCTGCACCGAGGCCGCGCGGGCGATCACGCCGCCCACCTCGACCAGGAACGCGAGCACCGTGAGGGAGATGGCGATCCGGCCGTACATGTCGCCCTGCTCGTCCCCGCCGTGCGCGCCCGGCCCGTCGGGCACGTCCCGCGCGCCGGACGCGGAGCGCACCACGACCTGCGGGCGCTCCAGGACGGCGGTGCCGCCGCTCTTCTGGACGGTGACGGCGGGACCGGCGGCCTTGGCCTTGCCCTCGGTGGTGAGCGCGGCGGCGGTGCGGCCGACCTTGCTGCGGCTGCCGAGGAGCCATTCCGCGATGTAGGCGAAGAAGGCCAGGGTGTAGACGGTCATCGCGGAGTAGATCAGCGTGTTGCTGATGTTCGCGAGATGCTCGTTGGTGGCGGCGGCGAGAGTCACTTCTCAGCCCCTTCGGCAGGTACGACTTCGGGTTCGGGGGAATCGGGGGAATCGGTGGGGTCGGCTTCCGGGGCTCCGGGAGCCTGGTCGTACAGGGTTCCGGCGAGGACGCCGAGTTCCTCGGGCACCTTGGCGGACTCACTGCGGCCGAGGCCGGCCATCTCCACGACCGTCACGCCGTCGGCGCCCTTCACCGCGCGCACCCACACCCGGCGGCGCTGGATGAACAGGGAGCCCGCGAGACCGAAGATCGCGGTGAGCGCGCCGCCCAGCGCCCAGCCGCTGCCGGGCTGCTGGGTGACCTGGAAGTTGGCCCACTCCTTGGTGCCGTCGTAGGTGATCGAGCCGGCGCCGTTCGGGAGGGTCATGGTCTGGCCGGGCTTGAGGTTCCCGCGCAGCTGGAGGTCCTTGGAGTCCTTGAACTCCTTCATGTGGGCCGTGTCGAGCTGGTACACGCTCTGCGGGATGCCCGAGTCGACGCCGAGGTCGCCGTGGTACGGCGTCAGGTTCAGCACCGGGTTGAGCAGCGCCGGGAACGTGGAGGCGGCCTCGCTGCCCTCGGTGTACGTCGGCAGGAGGGTGGCCTTGATGCCGAGCTGTTCGCCGGCGCCCTTGGCGTTCTTGTAGCCGTCGTAGACCTTGACCACGCCGGAGGAGGTGACGTTGGAGTCCAGCGGCAGCAGCGGTACGGCGTCGCGGTAGACGACGTCGCCCTTGCCGTCGCGGACGGTCACGACGGGGGCGTAGCCGTGGGCGGTGAGGTAGACCTTGGAGTCGCCGATCTCCAGCGGGTGGTTGACCTTGACGAGGGTCTTCTTGTCCTTGCCGTAGGCGCCGACGCTGTAGGTGATGGCGGCCTGGTAGGTGCGCGGGGTGCCCGTGTTCGGGCCGCTCGTCTCGTACGTCCCGGTGAACTTGTCCAGGGTGAAGCTGAACGGCGTCAGGTCGTCGGTGCTGAAGAGCGTGCCGGACTTGAAGTCGTCGTAGGAGATGAGGGTGTTGGAGAAGCCGTCGCCCTCGACGACCAGCTTGTTGCCCTCGGTCTTGAAGAGCTGGCCCCAGGCGAACGCGACCAGCATCACGATCAGCGCGATGTGGAAGGCGAGGTTGCCGACCTCGCGGAGGTAGCCCTTCTCCGCGGCGACGGCGTCCCCGGCGAGGAGGGCGCGGAAGCGGCGCTTCTTCAGCAGGGCGAGCGCGGCCTCACGGACCTGCTCCGGCTCGGCTTCCGTCCGCCAGGTCGTGTAGGCCGGCAGCCGGGTCAGGCGGCGGGGGGCGCCCGGCGGCCGGCCCCGCAGCTGGCCCGCGAACTGCCAGGTGCGGGGCACGATGCAGCCGATGAGAGACACGAACAGCAGGATGTAGATCGCGGAGAACCACACCGAGCTGTAGACGTGGAAGAGGCCGAGCTTCTCGTAGACCGGGGCGAGGGTGGTGTGCCGCTGCTCGAAGTCCGCGACCTTGGTGGCGTCACTGCCGGTCTGCGGGATCAGCGAGCCGGGGATCGCGCCGAGCGCCAGCAGCAGGAGCAGCAGCAGCGCGACCCGCATGGAGGTGAGCTGCCGCCAGTACCAGCGCGCCCAGCCGACGAGGCCCAGAGTGGGCCCACCGGTGGGGGACTCGGCGGGTGCGGTGGACAGCTGGGAGCCGGCGACCCCGAGATCCTGGTCCTCGGGGGTGGCGGCCGCCGGGGGCGTCCCGTCGGTGGCGGTGGTCTTGCTCATGGATCAGATCCCCACAGTGAAGCCGGCGGACCAGGACTGCATGTCCTGCACGAGGCGGTCCCACGCACCGGTCAGCAGCAGCAGACCGGTCACGATCATCATCGTGCCGCCGATCCGCATGACCCAGACGTAGTGGCGCTTGATCCAGCCGAAGGCGCCGAGCGCCTTGCGGAAGGCGACCGCGGCGAGCACGAAGGGGACACCGAGGCCGAGGCAGTACGCGACGGTCAGTATGGCACCGCGGCCCGCGCTTCCCTGCTGGGAGGAGAGGGCGATCACGGAGGCGAGGGTGGGGCCGATGCACGGCGTCCAGCCGATGCCGAACAGCGCGCCGAGCAGCGGGGCGCCGGCCAGTCCGGCGACGGGCCTCTTGTGCAGTCGGAACTCACGCTGGGTCATCCAGGGCATGAGGCCCATGAAGAAGACCCCCATGAGGATCATGAGCCCGCCCAGCACCTTGGACAGGACGCCCTGGTTCTCCTGGAGCGTCTCGCCGAAGTAGCCGAACAGGGCGCCGCTGGACACGAACACGGCGGTGAAGCCGAGGACGAAGAGGGAGGCGCCGGCCACCATCCGGCCCCGCCGCGCCTCGGCGAGATCGGTGCCGGTCACGCCGGTGACGTACGACAGATAGCCGGGGACGAGCGGCAGGACGCAGGGCGAGAAGAAGGAGACGAGACCGCCGAGCAGCGCGATGGGCAGGGCCAGCAGCAGGGCGCCGTTGAGCACCGTGTCGTTGTAGCCCGTCTCGGCGAGCGTGGTGACCGCGGTCACGTCACTTCTCCGCGAGGACGGGGGTGATCATCTTGCGCAGCTTGTCCTCGCTGAGCGCGGCCAGCGAACGCGCGGCGATCTTCCCCTCGCGGTCCACGACGAGCGTGGACGGGATGGCCTGCGGGTTGAGCGTGCCCTTCTTGAAGCGGAGCATCAGCTTGCCCGTCGGGTCGTACAGGCTGGGGTAGGTGATGCCGAACTGCTTGTCGAAGGCGACCGCGTTGGAGGTCTTGGTGTCGCGGGTGTTGATGCCGACGAACTGCACTCCGTCGGCCTTCAGGTCGTCGTAGACCTTCTGGAAGTTGGGCGCCTCGGCGCGGCACGGGGCGCACCAGGAGCCCCACACGTTGATGACGACGACCTTGCCCTTGTAGTCGGCGACGTCGAGCCGGCCGCCGTCGATGGTCTTCCCCGACAGGTCGGGGGCGGCGGCCCGGTCGCCCTTCTTGGCGGTGGAGATGCCGTCCTCGCCCATGACGAAGTTGGTGTCACCACCCCCGCCGGAGGTTCCTCCGGAACCGCAGGCGGACAGCAGCAGCGCGGCGACGGCAGCTCCGGCGCCGATGACGGCGGCGCGGCGCGGGCGGATCCAGGCGGCACTCATGTGAAAAGTTTCGCATGCCCGTTCTGGGGATCTTGCGCACCCCCCTTGCGGGCGGAAACCCGCATTTCAGGCGGCGGTTTCCGAGCTCGTGGGGCTCGCGGAGTCCGCCTGCGTGAACGCCTTCCAGCCGCCGGCCGGCTGCTGCCCGACCTCCAGCGTACGGAGCTTCTCGAGCACCTCGGGCTTCTGCACGTCCATCCAGTCCACGAACTGCCGGAAGGAGACGAGGCGCACGTCGGCGCCCTTCTCCTTCTCCCGCGCGATGTACTTGAAGGCCTCCTCGACGGCGTCCATGTAGATGCCGCCGTTCCACTTCTCGAAGTGGTTGCCTACGAAGAAAGGCGCACGGTTTGTCTCATATGCCCGCTTGAAGCCAGATATGTAAGCCTGGCCTGCCTGCTGCCGCCAGCCCGGGTAGTTGTGGCTGGGCGCGTTGGTCGAGTTGATCGACTGATTGGCGAGGATGTTGTAGTCCATGGAGAGGACCTCGAAACTGTGTCCGGGGAAAGGAATCTGCTGCAACGGCAGGTCCCAGAGCCCCTGCCTCTTCTGCGGCCACACCTGGGTCCCGCCCGGCGAGGAGGCGTCGTAGCGCCAGCCGAGGGCGCGGGCGGTGGGCAGCAGGTTGTCCTGGCCGAGGAGGCAGGGCGTACGGCCGCCGACGAGTTCCTTCTCGTAGTCGAAGGGAAGGGGCGCCAGGTCGGTCCAGCCGGTGTTGGTCCGCCACTCCTTCACGAACTTCTTCGCCTGGTCTATCTCACTGCGCCACTGCCCGGGCGTCCACTTGCCGACCGAGCCGTAGCCCTCTCCGCAGAAGTGCCCGTTGAAGTGGGTGCCTATCTCGTGCCCCTCGAGCCAGGCCCGGCGGACGTTCTCCAGGGTCATCTTCACGTGCTCGTCGGTGAGATAGCCGATGTCGGAGGCGCCGCGCGGGTTGTTCGGGGGGTCGTAGAGCCGCTTCTTCGACTCGGGCAGCAGGTACAGCCCGGAGAGGAAGAAGGTCATGGACGCGCCGTGCTCCTTGGCGAGGTCCAGGAAACGTGGGAAGAGACCGTTGCCGACCTCACCGGCTCCGTCCCAGGAGAAGACGACGAACTGGGGCGGCTCCTGGCCCGGCTCCAGCGGCTCGGGCTTGCCCGGCTGGTGGGGCTGCCTGCCAGTGAAGGACGTCGAGCCGTCACCGAGCGGGCGGGCGCTGGCCTTGGGGCTCCCGGAGGGCTTCTTCCCCGGCCCGCTGGAGCCATCGGCAGGGCTCGGCCGGTCGAAGTCGGTGATGCTCCCGCAGCCGACGAGCCCGGCAGCGGCGGCCCCCGCCCCGAGTCCGAGTGCTCCCCTTCGGGTGATGGCGCGCATGGCAACCCCGTTCGTCACGTTCTCTGGTGGTCACCCATTCAGAGGACGCGACGAACGACAGGGTTCCTTCGCTACTTCCGGATTCGGTAACAGCGAACACTCAGCCGGCACTCAGGCCCCGAACGCCTTGCCCTTCCCCTTCGCCGGCTTCGCACCGGCCCGCAGATGGGCCGGCACGAGATCGATGGCGGGCTCGGTGTAGCCGACGGAGACGATGCGGTCGCCCTGGTAGGTGAAGGTCGTCAGCGAGGCGAGCGTGCACTGCCGCTTGCGCGGGTCGTGCCACAGCCTGCGGCGCTCGACGTAGGACCGCACGATCCAGATCGGCAGCTGGTGGCTGACCACCACGGCCTCGTGCCCTCGGGCCGCGTCCTTGGCCGCGTCCAGCGCCCCCATCATCCGGACGACCTGGTCGACGTACGGCTCTCCCCAGGACGGCTTGAACGGGTTGACGAGGTGCTTCCAGTTCTCCGGGTTCTTCAGCGCCCCGTCCCCCACCCCGAACGTCTTCCCCTGGAAGACGTTGTCGGCCTCGATGAGCCGCTCGTCGGTGGCGAGGTCGAGCCCGTGCGCCTTGGCGATCGGGGTCGCCGTCTCCTGCGCCCGCTCCAGCGGCGAGGCGACCACGTACGTCACGTCACGCGGGGCGAGGTGCTCGGCCACCCGGTCGGCCATCTGCCGCCCGAGCTCGGAGAGGTGGTAGCCGGCGAGACGGCCGTAGAGGACGCCGTCCGGGTTCTCGACCTCGCCGTGCCGCATCAGATGGACGACGGTGATGTCACTGGTGCTCTTGGGGGTGCTCATGCCGCAGTGGCCTCCGCAGCCGCTCGGGCCGCCGCCGGGAGGGCGTCGGCGATCCGCTGGATGGCCCGGTCGTCATGGGCCGTGGAAACGAACCAGGACTCGAAGGACGAGGGCGGCAGATACACGCCGTTCGCCAGCAGCGAGTGGAAGAAGGCGGTGAACCGGAAGGACTCCTGCGCGCGGGCGTCCTCGTAGTTGCGCACCGGCCGGTCGGTGAAGAAGACCGAGAACATGTTGGCGGCGCTCTGCAGCGTGTGCGCCACGCCCTCCTTGGTGAGCGCCTCGGAGACCAGTGCCTGAATCCGCCCGGAGGCGGCGTCGACAGCGGCGTAGGCCGCGTCGTCGAGAAGCCGCAGCTGGGCGAGTCCGGCGGCGGTGGCGACCGGGTTCCCGGAGAGGGTGCCGGCCTGGTAGACGGGCCCGGCGGGCGCCAGATGCGCCATGACGTCGGCCCGCCCCCCGAAGGCGGCGGCGGGGAAGCCCCCGCCCATCACCTTCCCGAAGGTCATGAGATCGGGCCTGACCCCGTCGATCCCGAACCACCCGGCCCGGCTGGTCCGGAACCCGGTCATGACCTCGTCGGAGATGTAGAGCGCGCCGTTGGCCTGACAGGCGTCCTTGAGCCCCTGGTTGAACCCGGGCATCGGCGGCACGACACCCATGTTGCCGGGCGAGGCCTCGGTGATCACGCAGGCGATCTCGCCCGGGTGCCGGTGGAAGGCCTCCTGCACGGCCTCGAGGTCGTTGTACGGCAGCACGATCGTGTCGCCGGCCTGGGCGCCGGTGACGCCGGGGGTGTCCGGCAGCGCGAAGGTGGCGACGCCGGAGCCGGCCGCGGCGAGCAGCGAGTCGACATGCCCGTGATAGCACCCGGCGAACTTGATCACCTTGGTGCGCCGGGTGAACCCGCGGGCGAGCCGGATCGCCGACATGGTCGCCTCGGTGCCGCTGGACACCAGCCGCACCCGCTCGAGGGGCTCGACGCGGTCGACCATCTCCTCGGCGAGCGCGACCTCGCCCTCACCGGGCGTCCCGAAGGAGGTACCGCGCGTGACGGCGTCCTGCACGGCCGCGATGACCTCGGGATGCGCGTGCCCGAGGATCATCGGACCCCAGGAGCAGACCAGGTCGACGTACTCCCGCCCGTCGGCGTCGGTCAGGTACGGACCCGTACCGGACACCATGAAACGGGGCGTTCCGCCCACGGCACGGAAGGCGCGGACCGGGGAATTCACACCGCCTGGCGTGACGGCGTCCGCTCGGTCGAACAGTGCCTGCGATACAGGCGCATCGTACGAATAGGGCAGTTCACTCATGGCCTCGCTCATGACCTGCGACTTCTCCGACCTTCTCCGACTTGCTGGACTCCGGTTGCCCGTGACTCCCCAGGGTAGGCCAGGGGCGCCAGGGGGTGGCGGGGCGCCGGGCGGGTCAGGAGCGGGGCGGCGGGCAGGGCCGTGTCCATCTGTCGTCATCTGCGAAACTGAGACGGACTGAGCCTGATAGACGTAGCTCACAACGACCGGGTGTCCAGTGGCTGCGAAGATCCTGCGGACAGGTGTTTCACCGCACGTTTCGGCGGGCGGCCGTGGGGGAGGTCACTGACACGATGATCGGGTTGCGCGGCGGGGGCCACGCGTCCTAGAAAAGCAGTCGGGTGGAGATATGCATCGCGGTGGCGGACTGGGCGAGGGGACTGACGACCTGGGTCCTCGACGTGCCAGGCGGGGAAGGCACCGGCGCGACGCGGAGGAAGCAGGCGAAGCACGTCCGAGCCCGGGCCTGAACCAAGGCGTCAACCAAGGCCTGAGCCAGGGCGGCAACCCGGGCATGAGCCAGAACCTGGGCCAGGGCATGAACCAGGGTGGAACGAATGACCCCGAGCGGATCGACCGGCGCGTCGACCAACGGGTCGATCGCCTCCGGGCGGGGAGCAGGAATGGTGGTCGGGTGGGGGTGACGTACAAGTACTTCGGCGCGCCGGACGGCGCGACCGCGGCCCGCGTCCCGATCTCGATGCGTCCCGAAGAACTCGGCGGCGACGAACTCGGCATGAACGGCATGTTCACCAAGATCAAGCCGGAGACGATGGCCGCGATGGTGCTGACGGGCATCGAAGGCGTCCCCCTCCACAAGGTGCCCCCGCTCGAACTGGTCGTCCTGCACCCCGACTACGCGGTCGTGAAGCTCCCCATGACGGTCGTGGACCCCCTCCGCGACATCGGCGAGGAGGCCGTGGGCGCGGCGGCCTTCATCTGGTCGACGGTCCCGGACCGGGGCGGCCCCCGCGACGCGTTCAACGTGTACCAACTGCTGCACGAGTGGCAGGACTTCAGCCACCGTCTGCATGAGGCGGGCCATCAGCCTTACTGCCTGGTGTGGCCCTGACCTGGGGTTCCTTGCGGATCGGGCGGGGCCTTCGGGCCTCACCCTTTTTGGTGCCTGGAGGGGGCGTCAGGCGGCCAGGGCACATTGGTTTCGCTGGGGGCACGGATGTGCCCTGGGCAGCGGGTGCCCACAAAAAGGGGGATCTGCAGCGGGACAAACCCGGCGGAGTCACAGACGAGCCCGCCGACCACGGGCTCGGACGCTCACGCGGTGGACTGACCACCAAGGTGCACGTGACCGCTGTACCGATCGTCCTGGGCCGGGCTCAGGCGGGGTGCGGTACGAGGAGGTCGTCGAGGCCGATGCGGTGGTAGAAGGCGGTACGCACCATGTCACCGACTCGGTTGACGGTCTCGGCGCCGTCGTCCACGGGGTCGATGTGGACACGGAAGGGGCGCTGCCCCTTGGGGGTGTCGACGACGCGCACGATCGCGGCGGCGACCTCAGCCGGGTCCGCGTCGGGCGGGGTGATCTCCGCCAGGCGTGCGCCGACCTGCTCCGACAGTCCCGCGTAGCGGGCCTCGTAGGCGTCGGCGACGGTGGTGTCGGCGGGGCGGCCGGAGTGGGCGAAGTGGTTGGTGCCGGAGGTGAATGCACCGGGGACCACAATCGTGGTGTCGATGCCGAAGCGGGCGACCTCGGCGGCGTAGGTGACGGCGAGGGAGTCCATGGCGGCCTTGGCGGCGAAGTAGGGGCCGAGGTAGGGCGGGGTTCCGCCGCTGGTGCTGGTCGAGCCGACCCACACCAGCAGGCCGTCGCCCTGCCGACGCAGGTGGGGCAGTACGGCGCGGTTGACGCGCTGGGTGGAGGCCGCGTTGACGTCGAACACCTCGTGCAGCTGTTCCGGTGTGAATGCCTCCAGCGGGCCCAGGACCATGTGGCCGGCGTTGTGCACGACCACGTCGATCCGGCTCGACTCGGCGACGATCGCGGCGATGGCTGCGTCCACGGACGCCTGGTCGCTGACGTCGAGTTCGACGCTGCGCAGGTCGACGCCGTGTTCGTGGGCGTAGCGGGCGGCCTCGGCGACGGCGGGGCGGTTGCGGCCGGTGGTGTGGCGGATGCCGGCGTAGACGAGGTGGCCGGCGTCGGCGAGGGCGCGTGCGGTCATGGCGCCGAAGCCGCTGGACGCACCGGTGATGAGCACGGTCTTGGACATGCTGTTCACGTTCCTTTCGAGTGTTTGGGAAGGGGTGGGTTGACGGGTGCTCAGATGACGCCGCCGTTGGCGTAGAGGACCTGGCCGTTGACCCAGCGGGCCGGGCCGGCCAGGAAGGAGACGACCTCGGCGATGTCGTCGGGGGTGCCCAGTCGCTCCAGGGGCGACATCTTCGCCAGGTGCTCGACGACGGCGTCCGGCTTGCCGTCCAGGAACAGGGCGGTCGCGGTCGGGCCGGGGGCGACGGCGTTGACGGTGATGTCGCGGCCGCGCAGTTCCTTGGCGAGGATCAGCGTCATGGCGTCGACGGCGCCCTTGGTGGCGGCGTAGGCGGTGTAGTTCGGCAGAGCGATCTTCGTGACCGAGCTGGAGAAGTTGACGATCGCACCCCCGGAGCGGACGCGGCGGGCGGCCTGCTGGCCGACGACGAAGGTGCCGCGCACGTTGATGCGGTGCATCCGGTCGAAGTCGGCGAGGTCGAGTTCGGCCATCGGCGCGAGCAGCATGATCCCGGCTGCATGCACCACGACGTCGACGCCGCCGAAGCGCTCCTCGGCCGCGTCGAACAGGGCGGTCACCTCGGTCTCGTCGGCGACGTCCGCCTTGACGGCGATGGCGGTGCCGCCCGCCTTCTCGATCGCCTGCACCGCCTCCTCGGCGGGGGCCGGGTTGCCTGAGTAGGAGACGACGACGGCCAGGCCGTCGTCGGCCAGGCGCTCGGCGGCAACCCGGCCGATGCCGCCGGACCCACCGGTGACGACGGCGACGCGCGGAGTGACGGTCTTGGTGTTGGTGCTGGTCATGGCAGGACTCCTTTCGGCGGCCGGAGACGTCCGGCCGGTAATGGACGATGCGTCCATATTAGCAAGATGTAGACGCTGCGTCCATATAGACTGGAGAAGACGCATCGAACCGACCCGAGGAGGCCGCGGTGGCCAGGGCATCGACAGCAAGTTCAAGCACCAGCTCCACCCCGGAGGACGGCGCACCCGTACGGCGCGGCCGGGGCAGGCGACCGGCCGACGAGGTGCGCCGCGACATCCTCTCCGCCGCCGGCACACTGCTGTTCGACGAAGGCATGACAGGCTTCACCATCGAACGGGTCGCCACGACGGCGGGCGTCAGCAAGATGTCGATCTACAAGTGGTGGCCCTCAAAGGGGGCGCTCGCCCTCGACGGATACTTCACCGCGGTCGAGAACACGCTCGCCTTCCCCGACACCGGCGACATCGAGGCCGACCTGCTCACGCAGCTCCGCGCTTTCGTCCACCTCACCGCGGACACCCCGGCCGGCCGCATCGTCATCGAACTGGTCGGCGCTGCGCAGACTGACCCAGACCTTGCCACCGCCTTCCGCGAGCACTACTCCGGTCCGCGCCGCCGCCTGGCCGTCGACGTCCTACAACGCGCCCAGCAACGCGGCCAGCTGCGGGCCGACGTGGACCCACGCATCGTCGTCGACCAACTCTGGGGCGCCTGCTACCACCGGCTGCTGATCCCCGACGAGCCCGTCACCGAGGAATTCGTGGCCGGACTCATCTCCAACCTGATGCACGGCCTACGACCATAGGCGGGTGGGACTGGTGCACTTGCGCAAGCCGTTCATTTGACGCTGACGGACATGCCACATCCAGCACGCGGAGAAGCCGGCCGACCAGTCGTCCGAGCGTCACCGGGGCACACCGCGATCAATCGTCGCCGGAGGAGACCGGGACCGCGCGCAGCCGGCCGATCTTCGCGTCACGGCGTTCCGCCCAGTCCTCCAGCGGTTCGTCGTCCATCCGGGCGTTCCTTGCGTCGGTGGGGCCGTGTCAGGAGGGCAGCGGCCACTGCGGGCCGCTCGGATTCCCGAGCCAGACCACCTGCGCATCCACGGACACCGTCACCCCGAACGCGGCAGCGCTCGGCGAGCCGTACTCCTCCCAGGTCCCCACCGCCGACTCGATCGCGTCCCAGAGTCGACGCGGGCCGCCCTGGCGGACCTGCCAGCCACGGTCTGCAGGAACAAGGACGGCGAAGGAATCGGTGACGCGGTCCAGCACGAACGTGCTGACCGGGCCGCCGTCGACCGCCGTGGAGAAGAAGCGGGCGTCCGGCGCCGCGAGCTGCGCCATGAAGGCCGGCCCGGAGTCGGTGAGGACGTCGGGCCCGTACGTGGCTTTCCGCGTCGTTCCGTCGTCGGACCCGGGGATCACGCCGAGGTTCTCGGGGGCGTCCTGCTGGCGGGCGATCATGAAGCTGGGGTCGTCCTCGCTGAACCAGCCGCTCGCGCTGTCGCCGGTGACGATGAGCTTGACCGGACCGAGGGAGCGCATCCAGCCGCGCAGGGTGGTGAGGATGACGCCGCCGGGCAGCACCTGCTCCAGCCAGGCGGGCGGGATGTTGCGGAAGCCGCACGTGGCGATCAGCCGGTCGTAGGGGGCACCGTCCAGGTGGCCGGCGCGGCCGTCGCCCACCAGCAGGTGAGGTTCGTAACCGGCCGTGGACAGGGCGTCGCGGGCTCGCCGCCCCACGCCCTCGTCCGTCTCGATCGAGGTCACCCTCTCGCTGCCGAGGCGGTGGCACAGCAGGGCCGTCGAATAGCCGGTACCCGTGCCGATCTCCAATACGTTCATGCCCGCGTGCACGTCCAGGTCTTCGAGCATCCGGACGACGAGACTCGGCAGCGTCGACGACGAGGTGGGGGCCGCGTTGCTGATCGGCTGCGGGTCGGCCCAGTCGATGTCCCGTCCGTCGAACTGGGTCATCCACGTCTCGTCGGTGTACACGAGCCGGAGCCACTCCTCCTTGCCGACGTTCTCCGGAGTGACCGGCTCCCAGGTGGTGACGCCGGGGGTGTCGCTCTCCCGGTAGAAGCGCGGGACGAAGGCGTGACGGGGCACGGCCTCCACAGCTGCGCGCCACTGGCGCGACCGCAGCCGGCCATCCCTCTCCAACCGGTCTGCGAGCTGCCGCCGGAGGCCCGCTGCGGCCGTCTCGATTCCGGGCTCAGTGGGCACGAAGCCCTCCTTCCAGAAGATCGGCGAGTGCGGCGGTCATGCGCAGGCCGGTCGGCGGCTCCATCCAGGCCCACTGCCCCGAAGGGTTGCACTCGATGAAGATCCAGCTCCCGGAATCGGTCAGGGCGAAGTCGAACGCCCCGAAGACAAGCCCGAAGTGCTTCAGGTAGGCACGCATGGCCTGCTCCACCACGGGCGGCGTGATGAGGGGCTTGTACGTGTGAGTGCCGTAGTCCGTACGCCAGTCGAGGAGACCGGATTCGATCCGCACCGCGAAGACCCGCTCACCGATGACCGTGACCCGGACGTCCGCGACCTTGTCCACACGCTTCTGGAACAGGTGCATGGTGCCGGCCACCGACTCGTCGATCTCGTCGGCGGCCACCTCGGTCACGGAAACCGTCTGGGCCTTGCCGTCGACCAGGTAGAGCGGCACCGAAATGGGTTTGAAGACGGCCGGGCCGTGCGCGTTGATGAACGCCCGTGCGTCGTTGGGCACGTTGGTGATCAGTGTGGGTGGCAGGGCGAAGCCGGCCGCCGCCGCGGCGGCGAGTCCGGCCGGTTTGTACTCGGCGTCGCCGATGCGGTTGGGGTGGTTGACGTACAGGCAACCGGGCAGCGAAGTGAGGATGCCGCCCAGCCCGTAGCGGGCCTGGGCGACGGCAAAGCGCTCGTCCTGCCTGTCGAGGTGCGGGAAGGCGAACCCGGAAGGGCGCCGGTAGTACAAGGACCGCACCGAGCCGAGTTCGGCACGGCGGCTCGGGGTCTGCACGCTTCCCCGCCAGTTGTCCGTGTCGCCGATGGCGGCCGAGCACGACAGGGTGGCGGGGAAGTCACCGGAGTCGAACCGCACGACCGGGACGCCCCGGTCGTGCAGCTCGGCGATCACGAAGTCCGCGGTCGGGTCATCGAGGTTCGTGACGACCAGGACCGGACGATCGTCGTTCGTCACCGAAGTCACTGGTCGGTGTCGTTCCCCGTGTCGCTGTCCGGGGAGTCGCTGTTGCGGTCGCCCTGGCCCGTGGTTCCGGTCGTGGGGTTCGTACCCGAGGAGGTGCCGTGCCCGGGGGACATCGTGGGCGCTCCGGAAGCGTCGAAGTACCGGGCTGTCTGTGTCGCGGGGTCCAGCGCCACCCTCGCGTAGCCGGGGCCTTCGGCGGGCGGGTACGGGGCGATGCGACGCAGGCCCCACGGGGTTGCGGTCAGGTGTCCCTGCGGCAGTGGGCTGCCTGTGGGGAAGCGGTCCATGTAGTTGAACACGGTCTGCCTTTCTGTCGGAAGTTCCTGTCCTGCACGTGCTTTGCGCTCCCGCCTGGCATCCCGAGAGCTCGGACCTGCCGCGGCGAGAGTCTCGTAGGCGTCGGGAGAGAGTGCTTCTGGAGATACGCCGAAACGGGGCAGGGATCGATGGCCGGTCGGCCGTTCTCGGATCAGTGGCCGAGCTGCCGTACCGAGCGGTCTTGGCGCGGGGTCGCCGATCAGTTCCTCAGAGGTCAGGAGCCGTGAGGAGATGCGCGGGACAGCATGCGTCCGGCACCCTCAGCTCGGCCCAGACGAGCTTGCCCCGGCGATACAGGTCGTAGCCCCATCGCCAGCTCAGTGTCTCCACCAGGAGCAAACCACGGCCGTCCTCCGAGTCGTCATGAGGACGGCCCGGCTTCGGGGTTTCCCTGCTCTTGTCGGCGACGCCGATCCGGATCACGTCGTCCGCCTCACGCCGCACCACGACACGGACTACGCGACAGCGCGTGTGGTCGACGGCGTTGTTGATCAGCTCCGAGACGATCAGCGTCCCGGCCTCGGCCAGCTCGCCCATACCCCAAGTGTTCAGAGCAGCGGAGACAAGCAGACGGGCGTGACGAGCGGACTCCGGCTCGCACGGCACGGTCTCGGTGTAGCCCGGTGCGCCTGTCGCTGTCGGTCTGGCTGAGGTCATGGTCACGGGGTCATCCCTCCGAGGCTGGAACGCCCGCCCCCACGACGGGGTGCGCAAGGGCGGGCTCTCCTCCATGCCGTCGCGGGACGGGGAAGGGACCTCGCCCGCTCGACGGCTGATACCGAGTCAACGACCTCTGGCCGGCCGGGAACAGGAAAGGTGGCGCCCTGCTCGACTGCCCAGAACCGGAAGACTTTGCTTCCCCGTGACCTCGGATCTGGCTCGGCCCGTGACCGCAGGGCTACGGTCGGTGTCATGAGAGCGAACGCCGTCCTGAAGCGCCGGATGGAGGAACTCGGGCTCACCCAGGAAGAATTGGCAGGTCGGATGAACTCTGCCCTGGCAGAGATCACCGGCAGGCCCGGCGATGTCTCCGCACGCACGGTCCGCAATCTGCTGAACGGAACCTCTCGCCACCCCATCGGCCGCACATGCGCGGCTCTGGAGCGGGTGTTCGGCTGCCCTGTCGAGGACTTAGGGTTCAGCGCACCACGCACCATGCAACACCCGCAGGAGGATCCCGTGCGGCGTCGCGCCTTCCTCGCCTCGGCCACCGGGACCGCGGCCGCCGCGGTGCCCTTGGTGACCCAGCGCCGCGCGGTCGGCATGTCGGACGTGGCCCGGGTCGCGGCCGGGATGAACGCCCTGGTCGAAGCCGACGACCGCCAGGGCGGACACACGGAACTGGAGAAGACCGCCGTCCAGGGCCGCGACAGCGTACTGGACCTGCAGCAGCGCAACGCCGGCGAACGGGTCCGCAGGGCTCTGTACGCGCTGGCCGCCGAGTTCACCACCATCGCCGCCTGGTCCTGCATCGACGCCCGCAACCTCGACCAGGCCCAGACGTACCTGAACGAATCCGCGACGTACGCCGGCCTCTCCCAGGACGGCCCCACCGAAATGCGCGTTTGGGTCAACCTCTCGATGCTCGCCTACCAGCGACGCAACTGGCCCGAGGCCCTTGCCGCGGCACAGGCGGCGCAAGCCTCCTCAGCAGCTCGTCGCGACCCGTTTTTCGACTCGCTGGGCCGAGTCCGCGCAGCCCTTGCGTACGCGGCCCTCGGTGACGGGCGCGCCGGTCTGCGATCCCTCGGATCGGCCCAGGACACCTTCGCCAAGGCGACACAGCGCCAACGTCCGCGCTGGACGGCCTTCTACGGCCAGGCCGAACTCGACCACCTCGCCGCCGTCGTGCAGTTCAACAGCGGACGCCACGGCCACGCCGAAGCCATGGCACACCGCGCACTGGCGAAGATCCCGACCGCCTTCCGGCGCAACAGAGCACTCGCAACCACCCAACTCGCCCTCGCCCAGCTTCACCAGGGAGAAGCCGAACAGGCCACGGTCACCGCCACCGAAGTCTTCACGATCATGGACGGCCACCCCCTGCCCGGCCGCATGCGCACCCTCATCGGCGACTTCCACCGGGGCCTCTTCGTCCTCGCCCCCTCCACCTCCTACGCACGCGACTGGGCAGACCGCATGAGAACCGAATGGAGCCAAGGGTGACCGACCTGCGTCATTTCCAGCACGGAAGCCTTCCGGGGGACTTCCGTCAGATGCTCATCGACGTACACGCCGACGCCTACGCCGACCAGATGGACGACCCGTTCCACCAACGCTTCGCCTGGTTCGCAGACCACTGGTCAGCCATGGACGGGTTCTCCTGCGTGGTGGCGTACGACGCGGACGAGCCGGTCGGCTTCGCCTACGGCGCCCCGCTCGCCCCCGGCCGCGAATGGTGGCGCTCCACCGACTACGAGCCGAACAACGGCTACTCCTCCACCTACGCCGTGTCCGAGGTCATGGTGCGTCCGCAGTGGCGCAAGCAGGGCATCTCCGAACGCCTCCACGAAGCCCTGCTGAAGGAGCGCACGGAAGACCTCGCCGTGCTCCTGGTCGACGTGACCCACCCCAAGGTCCAGGCACTCTACGAGTCATGGGGATACACCAAGGCCGGCGAGCAACAGCCCTTCGCCGACTCACCGGTGTACGCGGTCATGGTCAAAAACCTCCGGGGCTGACTCCGCCACCGACACACTGCGCCGAGCATCGGCGGTGCCCGGTCCGGAGACGTCGTGTCAGTCGGTGGCCTGGCCGGGAGTGAGTGTCAGGGCGCCTGGGAGTGCGGCGACAGACTCGCGGAAGCGGGTGGCGAGTTCCTGTCCGGCCGGTGTGCTGGTCGAGTTCGGTTCGCTGGGCTGTGCGGCCTGGGCCGCCCAGACGGTCAGGGAATGGCGGAAGGCCGCGACGAGCATGTCCGCGGCCAGGCGGGCGCGCGGATCGCCGCGGTCGTCGAGGTTGAATCTGCGGTGCAGGATCTCCAGCGCCGCCTGGGTGGTGCGTTCGCAGAAGTGCAGGCTGTGCGCGTGCATCGAGGGGGTCTGATCGGCCAGCCGGAGGCTGAGCAGTGTCCGATGCGCCCACTCCTCGTCCGCTGTGCGGTCCAGGGCGGCGAGGAGGGCGTCCCGCGCCAGCTCCAGCAGGGGACCGCCGTCGGGTCGACCGGTCTGCAGTTCCTCCAGGAAGGCGGTCCACAGGTCCTGGAGGGGTGCCATCGCGACGTCTTCTTTGCTGGTGAAGTAGCGGAAGAAGGTGCGTTTGGACACCTCCACCTCGTCGCAGAGCTCGTCCAGGGTGACGCCGCCGAATCCGTGCCGGGTGAACAGTTCAAGTGCGGTGTCGATCAGCGCCTGGCGAGTGCGGCGCTTCTTGCGTTCCCTCAGCGGCGGGCCGGCGGACGCCCGCTTCAAGGATCCGTCCGGCCTGCGGCCGGCTGCGGGCGAGGTGGCGGGGCTGGCAGTCACGAGCCGAGTGTAGCGCGGAGGCAAACGCCACTTGCACGCTTGTGCCACTGAGTGGCATAACTACCCGTGTCACTCCTGAAAGGCGAACCACATGCGTGCCCTGCTCGTCGACCGCTCCACTCCCTCCGGTCTCCGCCTCGGCGAGACCGCCGACCCCGAACCCACCCCCCACCAGGCCCTGATCCGGGTGATCGCCACCTCGCTCAACTTCGGAGAGGTCACCCACGCCATCTCCCAGGCGCCGGACGGCACCGTCCTGGGCTGGGACGCCGCCGGAGTGGTCGAACGCGCGGCCGCCGACGGTTCCGGCCCGGCAGCCGGAACCCCCGTGCTCACCCTGGGCGACGCCGGAGGCTGGGCCGAGTTCAGGGCGGTGGACACCGGTCTGCTCGGCCTCGCGCCTGCCGACACCGACCCCGGAGCACTCAGCACCCTGCCGGTCACGGGAACCAGCGCCCTGCGCGCACTGCGCCGGATCGGCTCCCTGCCGGGCAGACGCGTCCTCATCACCGGCGCCACCGGCGGCGTCGGACAGTACGCGGTGCAGCTCGCCCGCCTCGGCGGCGCACACGTGATCGCCTCCACCGGCGCCCCCGACACCCACGGCGACCGGCTGCGCGCGCTGGGCGCCGATGAGGTGGTCCCGGGCCCGGAACACGCCGGCGCTCTCGTGGACGCCGTCGTGGACTGCGTCGGAGGCCCTCAACTGGTGCGGGCGTTCGAGAGACTGGCACCGCACGGCACCCTGGTCGCAGTCGGCGATGTCACTTTGCAGCCCGTGCGGTTCCCGCCCGGCGCGTTCCTGGGCAACGACGGACGCCACGGACGCTCCATCGTCACCTTCCACCTCCAGGACGGGCCCCTCCCCGGCCCGGACCTGACGTGGCTCGCGGACCGTCTCGCCGCGAAGGACCTCGTCTCACAGATCTCCTGGCGCGGCAGCTTGAACCAGGTCGACGAAGCCATCGCCGCCGTCCTGGGCCGCAGCCTTCACGGCAAGGCCGTCCTCGACCTCACGGCATAGGCGGCGGCTCACCGGTCCGAGTGGCCGGCTTGCCGCCCCGGCCGTCCACCGGACGTCCGAGCGGCCGGGTGAACGCGGGTATGCCCGCGCCCGTATCCAGGACGGAGACCGCGGATGAGCCCGCCGCGGTCCCGCTTCACAGGTTCCGCCTAGGATGATCCCGATGGACAGCCCCGCGCAGTACCTCGTGCGACCGCCCGTGCGGCGGTGGCGAGCACTGCTCGTGCTCGGGCTGCTGGCCGGGCTGCTGGCGATGCACGCCCTGGCCCCCACGGGCGCCGGCCACGACGAGGCCGGTCCGCGGCACATGACGGCCGTCACGGTCAGCGTTCAGGACGACTGCGGCGGAGACGGCGGGGGCCACCTCCATCACGCCGACCCGACCTGCGCGGCGGCCGCGGTGAGCGGTGCGCCGGTGCTGCCCGCCCTCGTTCCCGACCCGGTGGCCGTGCCCGTACGCGCCGACTCCGTCCGCGCGTACGCGGCCGAGGCCCCGGACTACGCACGCGCGCCACCCTCCCTGGCGGAACTCCAACTCCTGCGGATCTAGACACCACGCCGCACCACGTCACCCGTACGGGACGCGGTGCGCCTCGGCATGTCCAGATCCCTTTTCGCAAGCACAGCAGGAGTTCCCGCATGCGCAACACCCGTACCCTGACCCGTCGCGCCGTCCTCACGGCCGTCTCCGTCACCGCCGCGCTCGTCCTCGCCGCCTGCGGCAGCGACGACGCCGACAGCCAGGCGGGCGCGGGCAGTTCCACGTCGGCGAGTGCCGGCGCGCACAACGCCCAGGACGTGTCCTTCGCGCAGGGCATGATCCCCCACCACCAGCAGGCCCTGGAGATGGCGAAGCTCGCCGCCGACCAGGCCTCGTCCACCGAGGTCAAGGACCTCGCCTCGCGCATCGAGAAGGCGCAGGACCCGGAGATCGAGACCATGAGCGGCTGGCTGACGTCCTGGGGCGAGAAGGCCTCGGAGTCGTCCGGCGGCATGGACTCCATGCCCGGCATGGACCACTCGGCCGGCTCCGCGATGCCCGGCATGATGGACGACTCGGACATGGGCATGCTGAAGAAGGCGTCCGGCGCGGACTTCGACACCATGTTCCTGACCATGATGATCGAGCACCACAAGGGTGCCGTGGCCATGGCCACCACCGAGAAGGACAAGGGCCGGTACGGTCCCGCGACGTCCATGGCCGACGACATCGTCAGCGCGCAGACCGCCGAGATCACCGAGATGAACAAGCTCCTCGGCAAGAACTGACGGAAACGGAGAACGGTGAGGGTGCCGGTCTTCGCACCGGCCCCCTCACCGGCCACCGGCGGTCGTTACCGCTTGCCCGATATACCCTAGGGGGGTATATAGGAGTCATGGACCACAGCGAGCACCGAACCGGCACCCCGCACGGCCATGACACCCACGACGCCCAGAACGCCCATGGGGTCCACGCGGGACACCCAGGAGCCTCCTGGGCGATGGCCGTGAGGGCGACGCTGCACTGCCTGACCGGGTGCGCGATCGGCGAGATCCTCGGCATGGTCGTCGGTACCGCCCTCGGCTGGGGCAACCTGCCGACCACGGTCGTCGCGATCGTCCTCGCGTTCCTGTTCGGCTACTCCCTCACGCTGTTCGCCGTCCGACGGGCCGGCCTGGACCTCACGGCCGCCGTCAAGGTGGCGCTGGCCGCCGACACCGTGTCGATCGCCGTGATGGAACTGGTCGACAACGGCATCGTCGTCCTCACGCCCGGCGCGATGGACTCCCAGCTCTCGGACGGGCTCTTCTGGTCGACCCTCCTGGGCGGCTTCGTGATCGCCTTCCTGGTCACCACGCCCGTGAACAAGTGGATGATCGGCCGCGGCAAGGGCCACGCCGTCGTGCACGGCCACCACTGACCACCCGAAACCGATGCCCCGTGCGGGCGGCGCCGGAAGCGCCGCCCGCACGGGGCCCGGACCGATCGCGTGCCTACGACGCGGCGACGCTCCGCCGCCGCTGGCGGAGGACGGCGAAGACCACCACGCCCGCGGCCACCAGGGTGGACAGGACCACCTGGTCACGGCCGCCGCCGTCGGCGGTGTCGGTCAGCATGTAGCCGAGGACGAAGGTGATCAGGGCGATGGTCGCCCAGGTCAGGTAGGGGTACAGCCACATCTTCACGACCAGCTTCTCCGGCGCCTCCCGCTGGATGATCTTGCGCATCCGCAGCTGGGAGAAGCAGATCACCAGCCAGACGAACAGGGCGATCGCGCCGGAGGAGTTGAGCAGGAACTGGAAGACGGTGTCCGGCCACAGGTAGTTGAAGCCGACGGCGACGAAGCCGAAGACCACCGACGCCAGGATGGCCGCCCGCGGCACACCGCGGTCCGTGGTCTGCCCGAAGGCGGCCGGGGCGTCGCTGCGCCGGCCGAGCGAGAAGGCCATCCGCGAGGCGGTGTAGAGGCCGGAGTTGAGGCAGGACAGCACCGAGGTCAGCACGATGGTGTTCATGATCTGCGCGGCGTGCGGGATGCCGATGGAGCTCAGGGCGGCGACGTACGAGCCGTCCTTGAGGATCGCCGGGTCGTCCCAGCGCAGCAGCGACACCACGATCAGGATCGAGCCCAGGTAGAACACGGCGATCCGCCAGATCACGCTGTTGGTGGCCTTGGTGACGGCGGCCCGCGGGTCGGGGGTCTCGCCCGCCGCCAGCGTGACGATCTCGCTGCCCATGAAGGAGAAGACGACCATCAGGACGCCGGTGAGGATCGCGCCGGGCCCGTTCGGCAGGAAGCCGCCGTGCGCGGTGAGGTTGGAGAAGCCGCTCGCCGGGTGGTCCGAGCCGGGCAGCAGCCCGAAGATCGCGAGACCGCCGATCAGGATGAACGCGGCGATGGCGACGACCTTGATGCCGGCGAACCAGAACTCGAACTCGCCGTAGGAGCTGACCGAGGCCAGGTTGGTGGCGGTGAGGACGAGCATGACGATCAGGGCCCAGCCCCACTGTGGGACGGCCGGGATCCAGCCGGCCAGGATCTTGGCCCCGGCGGTCGCCTCCACGGCGAGCACCACGACCCAGAAGAACCAGTACAGCCAGCCGATGGTGAAGCCGGCCCAGCGGCCGAGCGCACGGTCGGCGTAGGCGGAGAACGAGCCGGAGGTGGGGTTGGCCGCGGCCATCTCGCCGAGCATCCGCATCACGAGGACGACGAGGATGCCGACGAGCGCGTACGACACGAGGATGCCGGGGCCGGCGGCGGCGATGCCGGAGCCGGAGCCGACGAACAGGCCGGCGCCGATGACACCGCCGATCGCGATCATCGACAGGTGGCGGTTCTTGAGTCCGGCCTGCAGGCCACCGGACTCGGCGGGAGCGGATTTGGGGAGGGTTGTGGTCATCTCGACATCCATGGAGGGAGGGCGGACCAGGGGTGTCTGGAAATTAGTTCAGTACGATCTAAAAGAACAAGACTTGTTTAACTGTTCATGTTGCTCTATTTTTCATCCACCCGTCATGCCCCGCGGAACCGTCTCTTCCGGGAGCCTCTGTGCAGCAGACTCTGACCCCGCTCAGCAGGCCGTTAAGGTGGCGTCGTGGTGAATGCGGCGGGCAAGTTCGGTCCCTACAAGCAGCCGGCGCCCGCGCCGGCCGGCGGGGCGTTGGACACCCGTGTCCTGGCCGGCCGCGGCCCCACGGGAGCGGAACTCGTGCGGTCCAGGATCGCCCTGCGGATACGCCTGAAGTCGGAGTCGCCGGGTGACCGGCTGCCGGACGCGGGCGTCCTCGCCGAGGAACTGGGGATCAGCGAGATCACCGTGCGCCGGGCGCTGGAGGGCATGTGCCAGGACGGCCTGCTCGACCGCCGCCGCGGCCGGGCCGGCGGCACCTTCGTCGCGGCGGACTGGGACACGGTCGTCGCCGTACTGCACGACGCCGAGGAGGCCGACTCGCTGGACTCCTTCCACGTGCTGCTGGAGTGCGGTCTCGTGGCGCACACCTCGGGCGAGGTCCCGGACGGACGGCTCGACGGACTGCGGGCCCTGGTCGACGAAATGGACCTGGCCGAGGACCCGGCACGACTGCTCGAACTGGAGACCCGCTTCCACCTCGACCTCGCGGAGGCGCTCGGCGGCGCCGGGATCCGCGAGTTCGCCGCCGACCTGCTCGGCCGCCAGTGCCTGCTGCGGCCCGCCCCGGAACCCGCGGTCGTACGGGCCCGCAACCGCTGCCACGCCGACCTGCTCGACGAACTCGCGCGTGGTGCGATGGACCCGGCGGTGCGCGCGGTGAAGGCCCACCGGCACGCCACCCCGGACTGACGCCCCACTCCCCCTGCTCCCCACTCCCCCTGCCTCGTTCCTCCCGTACTCCCAGGAGCTGTCGCATGCCTGACCCCGGAGCCGTCGGCCCGTCGTCGACATCGGGCCCCGCCGGCGGCACGCCGCAGCGGCTGCGCGGCGGTGTCCTCGGCATGGCGGACATCGCCGCCGCCACCATGGCCAACGTCGGCCCAGCCATGAGCTTCTTCTTCGGCTTCGCGTTCCTGGCCACGACCGCGGGGGTCGCGTCGCCGCTGACCATCATGGCCGCGGGGGTGGCGGTCGCGCTGCTCGGCAACACGCTCGCCGAGTTCTCCCGGGCGCACCCGTCGGCGGGCAGTTTCATCACCTTCGTCGGCCGGACCTTCGGGCCGGTCAGCGCCGTCACCACCGCGCTGCTGGCCGGCCTCGGCTACATCATCGCGATGGCCTCCGTCATCGCGATCTCGGGCGGGTTCGTGCAGATCACCCTGCACCACTACACCGGTGTCGACCTGCCGTGGATCATCTGGACGCTGCTGCTGACCGGGCTGTCGGTGGTGCTGATGCTGCGCGGGATCGTGGTCTCCACCAAGTGGGCCGGCTATTTCTTCGGCGTGGAGATGCTGATGCTGGTCGTGGTGTCCGTCGCGGCGCTCGTGGAACACCGCGGCGACCTCTCCGCCGCGCCCTTCCTGCCCTCCCACCTCACCCACGGAGTCAGGGGCCTCGCGGCCGGCTTCCCGCTGGCGGTGTACCTGTTCATCGGCTGGGAGAACTCGGCGGCGCTGGCGGAGGAGACGGAGAACCCGCGGCGCAACGTCGGCCGGGCGGTGTTCTCCTCCGTGGCGATCATGACGGTGAGCTACATCCTCTTCTCCTACGCCACGGTCACCGGTTTCGGCTACGACGTCGAACGGCTCGGCGACTCGCCGATCCCCTTCGTCGACGTGGCGCGGCACACGCTCGGCGCGCTGGCGTTCTTCGCCTACGTCGGCGGTCTGACGTCCACTCTCGGGGTACTGATCGCGGGCATCAACTCCCAGGCGAGGCTGGTGTTCAACGCCGGACGCGAGGGTCTGCTGCCCTCCTTCTTCGGCTACGTCCACCCCACGCGCCGTACGCCGAACAACGCGATCGTCACCTTCACCGTCACCGCGCTGCTGATCATCGCGGGCTGGGGCCTCGGCCATCTGCTCGGCGCGGACGGCGGCCCGATGGACCCGGTGGTCTTCTTCACCGAGTCCTCCAGTCTGGGCGCCATCCTGATCCTGCTGGTCTATCTCGCGTCCAACCTCGCCCTGCCGCTGTACTACCGCCGCTACCGTCCGCAGGAGTTCCGGACCGTCCGGCACCTGGTGCTGCCCGCGCTCGGCACCCTGGCGATCCTGGTCCCCCTCTACTACCTGGCCAAGCCCGGCCAGCCGGCGCCGTACAACTGGTTCCCGTACGCGGCGCTGGGCACGCTGCTCGCGGCCGTCGGCTACGCGGCCGTCCTGGTCCGCCGTGACCCTGGTCTGGCCGACCGGGTGGGTTCGGTCGTGGCCGACGCGGAGTGAGATGATCTGACAGTCACTCACCATGGTTCGCTCGGCGGCGAACACCTCTGCCGCGGATACGAGTTCAGGACGGAGCCAGGCTTCATGACCTCCCCCCAGGGCGGCAGCGCCCGCCCGGCGTTGAAGATCGACACGAGCAAGCCGCATCCGGCCCGGATGTACGACTACTTCCTCGGCGGCAAGGACAACTACGAGGTCGACCAGGAGGCCGCCGAGAACTTCATCAAGGTGGCCCCGGAGGTGCGGGCGGCCGTCCGCGCCAACCGGCGCTTCCTGCAGCGCGCCGTGCGGTACGTCGTCGAGGAGGCCGGCATCCGGCAGATCCTGGACATCGGCACCGGTCTGCCGACCGAGCCCAACGTGCACCAGATAGCGCGGGCGGTCGCCCCCGAGACCCGTATCGCGTACGTCGACAACGACCCGATCGTCAGCGCCCACTCGCAGTCCCTGCTGGACGACGACGACGCCCACACCTCCGTCGTCCTGGCCGATCTGCGCGACCCCCGGGCGATCCTCGACCACCCCGAGGTGCGCCGGGTCATCGACTTCGACCAGCCCGTGGCGCTGATGCTGGTGGCCATCCTGCACTTCGTCACGGAGGAGGAGGACCCGGACGCGATCGTCGCCACCCTCCTCGACGGGCTGCCCACGGGTTCGTACCTCATCCTGTCCCACGCGACCGTCGACATCTTCGACGACGGCCGCGCGGACGCGGTGAAGATCTACAACAGCGCCACCGCCAGCATGAACCCCCGGGGGCAGGCCCGGGTGCTGGAGTTCTTCCGCGGCCTCACCCTGGTCGACCCGGGCCTGGTCCTGATCCCGGAGTGGCGCCCCGACGAGCCCGTCGACCCCGCGGGGCCCCCGGTCGGCTTCTACGGCGGTGTGGCCCGCAAGGACGACGCCTGACAGTCCCTCGGAGGCTGACGGGAAACACGGGAAGGCCGGTCCGGCGCCGTGATGCGCCGGACCGGCCTTCCCGTGTCCTGTGCCCGCCGAGTCAGTCCGTGCCGAACTCCATCGCCGCGCGGTCCAGCAGTTCGTCGTCCTCGGAGACCTCGCCGCGGGAGGCGATGGCCTCGGCGCCGCCCTCCGGGAGCTCCGGCATGGTGCCGATCAGCCCGGTCGCGGCCGCCTGGGAGGCGCCGATGGTGGGGCTGCCGGTGCCGATCAGGCCGAGGCCGACGTACTGCTCCAGCTTGGCGCGCGAGTCGGCGATGTCGAGGTTGCGCATGGTGAGCTGGCCGATCCGGTCCACCGGACCGAACGCGGAGTCCTCGGTGCGCTCCATGGACAGCTTGTCCGGGTGGTAGCTGAACGCCGGGCCGGTGGTGTCGAGGACCGAGTAGTCCTCGCCGCGCCGCAGCCGCAGGGTCACCTCGCCGGTGACGGCCGCGCCGACCCAGCGCTGCAGCGACTCACGGACCATCAGCGCCTGCGGGTCCAGCCAGCGGCCCTCGTACATCAGCCGGCCGAGACGCCGTCCCTCGTTGTGGTACTGGGCGACGGTGTCCTCGTTGTGGATGGCGTTGACGAGCCGCTCGTACGCCGCGTGCAGCAGGGCCATGCCGGGCGCCTCGTAGATGCCGCGGCTCTTGGCCTCGATGATCCGGTTCTCGATCTGGTCGGACATGCCGAGGCCGTGCCGGCCGCCGATCGCGTTGGCCTCCATCACCAGCTCGACGGCGGAGCCGAACTCCTTGCCGTTGACGGTGACCGGGCGGCCCTGGTCGAAGCCGATCGTCACGTCCTCGGGGGCGATCTCGACCAACGGGTCCCAGAACCGCACGCCCATGATCGGCTCGACGGTCTCGACACCGGTGTCCAGGTGCTCGAGCGTCTTGGCCTCGTGGGTGGCGCCCCAGATGTTGGCGTCGGTGGAGTACGCCTTCTCGGTGCTGTCCCGGTAGGGCAGGCCGTGGGCGACCAGCCACTCGGACATCTCCTTGCGGCCGCCGAGCTCGGTCACGAAGTCCGCGTCCAGCCAGGGCTTGTAGATCCGCAGGTGCGGGTTGGCCAGCAGGCCGTAGCGGTAGAACCGCTCGATGTCGTTGCCCTTGAAGGTCGAGCCGTCGCCCCAGATCTGGACGTCGTCCTCGAGCATCGCCCGCACCAGCAGGGTGCCGGTGACGGCGCGGCCCAGCGGCGTGGTGTTGAAGTACGCCCGCCCGCCCGAGCGGATGTGGAACGCGCCGCAGGCGAGCGCCGCCAGGCCCTCCTCGACCAGCGCCGCGCGGCAGTCGACCAGGCGCGAGATCTCGGCGCCGTAGGCCTGCGCACGGCCGGGCACCGAGGCGATGTCGGGCTCGTCGTACTGGCCGATGTCGGCGGTGTAGGTGCACGGGACGGCGCCCTTGTCGCGCATCCAGGCAACCGCGACCGACGTGTCGAGTCCGCCCGAGAAGGCGATGCCGACGCGCTCGCCGACGGGAAGGGAGGTGAGGACCTTGGACATAGGAAGAGTATGCGCGATAACGCATGACCATGCAAAGTCACCCGTGCAGCCGTGACCAGCGTCACACCCTGCGGGCGGCCCAGGTGGCTCACACGTTCTGTTCCGCCCAGATCGTCTTCCCGCCGCCCACCCCGGGCCGCGTCCCCCAGCGTTCGGTCAGCTGGGCGACCAGGAGCAGGCCCCGCCCGCCCTCGTCGAAGGTGCGGGCCCGGCGCATGTGGGGCGCCGTGCTGCTGGCGTCGGACACCTCGCAGATGAGCGTGCGGTCGTGGATGAGCCGCAGCTGCACGGGCGGTTCGGCGTGCCGGATCGCGTTGGTGACCAGCTCGCTGACGATCAGCTCGGTCACGAAGGACGCCTCCCCCAGCCCCCAGTCCTCCAGCCGCGCGACGACGTTCTTGCGGGTCTCGGCGACGGCGGCCGGGTCGGGCACGACGTCCCAGATGGCGACCCGGGAGGCGTCCAGCTCCCGGGTCCGGGCGACGAGGAGCGCCACGTCGTCGACGGGCCGCTGCGGCAGCATCCCGGCGAGGACCCCGTCGCACAGGGTCTCCAGGGAGGCGGCGGGGGCGGCGAGGATCCGGCACAGCCGGGCGACGCCGTCGACCTCCTCGCCGGCGTCGCCGTCCGGCCGGGACCTGGAGTCGATCAGACCGTCCGTGTAGAGGGCGAGCACACTGCCCTCCGGCAGTTCGAGATCGACCGCCTCGAAGGGGAGCCCGCCGAGGCCCAGCGGCGGCCCCGCGGGCAGTTCGAGGAGCTCCACCTCGCCGTCCGGACTCACCAGCGCGGGCAGCGGATGCCCGGCCCGGGCCAGGGCGCACCGGCGCGAGACGGGGTCGTAGACGGCGTACAGACAGGTCGCGCCCACGTCCCCGGCGGTCTCCCCGGTCGCCGCCGAGTCCGCCTCGACGGCCAGCCGGGCCACCAGGTCGTCGAGATGGGTGAGCAGTTCGTCCGGCGGCAGATCGATGTCCGCGAGTGTGCGGACGGCCGTCCGCAGCCGCCCCATGGTCGCGGAGGCGTGGATGCCGTGCCCCACCACGTCCCCCACCACCAGCGCCACCCTGGCCCCGGACAGCGGGATCACGTCGAACCAGTCGCCGCCCACCCCGGCCCGCGCGCCCGCCGGCAGATAGCGGTAGGCGACCTCGACCGCCGACTGCTCGGGCAGCCGCTGCGGCAGCAGACTGCGCTGCAGGGTGACCGCCGTGCCCCGGGCGCGGGTGTAGCGCCGGGCGTTGTCGATGCAGACCGCCGCCCGCGCCGCCAGTTCCTCGGCGAGCAGGAGGTCGTCCTCCTGGAACGGCGCCGGGGTCCGGTGGCGGGCGAAGACGACGACCCCCAGGGCGGTGCCGCGGGCGGACAGGGGCACGGCCATCACGGAGTGGAAACCGAACTCGCGGATGCGGGCGGTCCGCACCGCGTCCCCGGCGACCCACTCGGGGATCATGGACCCGCTCATCCGGCGCCGCACGCCCCGCCCCGTGCGCAGGCACTCGACCGGCGGCGAGCCCTCCGGGTACTCGTCCACCTCGCCGACGGGCAGCACCGCCTCGGGCACTCCCGGCAGCGCGGACTGGTGGGCGACGCGCCGCAGCCGCAGCGCCCCGGCGGTCGCCGCCCCCTCCCGCCCCGGCTCTCCCTCGTGTCCGCCCTCCTCGAACGAGGTCAGCAGGTCGACGCTGAGGAAGTCGGCGAGCGCCGGGACCACCACGTCCGCCAGTTCCTGCGCCGTCCGCGTCACGTCGAGAGTGCTGCCGATCCGGGTACTGGCCTCCGCGATCAGCTGGAGGCGCTTGCGCGCCCAGTACTGCTCGGTCACGTCGTGCCCGGTGTTGGCGACGCCGAGGATCCGGCCGTCCGGGTCCTCCACCCGGTAGAGCTGGACCGACCAGGCGTGCTCACGCGCCTCCCCGGGAGCCTGCGCGTGGTTCTCGAGATACTGCGGCTCGCCGGTCTCCAGGACCTGCCGCATCCGCCGCTCGATCTCCTCCGCCAGCGGCACCGGAAGCACGTCCGTCAGCCGCAGCCCGCGCATGTCCTCCGCGCTCAGGCCCAGAGCGCGCTCGGCGGCCCGGTTGGAGCGGCGGAACAGCAGGTCGGTGTCGAGCACCGAGGTGGCGCAGGACGGGGACTGCAGGATCCCCCACCGCATGAGCTCGTCGTCGTCGGAGGCGAACCGCGGCCGGGGCGCGGCGCAGACCAGCAGCCAGTCACGGGTCCCGTCGCCGCCGGTCCGGTGATGCGCCAGGACCCTGGCCTCGACGCGGTGTCCGGCCCGGTGCCGCAGGGCGAGCGTGCCGCTCCACCTCGGCAGGGCGGCGAGCGGTGGAAGGTCCCGCGCCCGACCGGGTTCCTCGGCGAGCAGCGCGGCGGCCGGCCGGCCCACGACCTCCGGCGCGGCGTACCCGAGCAGGCGCTCGGCACCCTCGTTCCAGCCGGTCACCGTGCCGTGCTCGTCGACGGTGACCCGGACGGTGGGTGCCTCGCCGTCGCCCGGCACACCCCGCGCTTCCCGGCCGTCGGCGGTACGCCGCTCCATGGCCGCTCATCTCGCTCTCCCGCGTGACTGGTCCCACATATCCCTATCTGGTCTTACACAGCTCTATGTCGCATTATTTCCCGTTCAAGCGTCCGAACACTTCAAGCGTCCGAACACTTCGCGCGACGGCCGACTTCGCCCGACGGCCCGTCGCGCGGGGCGCGCCCTCCCCGGTCAGGCCGGCTGCAGCACCTCCGCCCGGCCGGCCAGGTCCGCCTCGCCCAGCAGGTCCAGCAGCGTCGCGCGGGCCCGGGCCACCCGGGAGCGGACCGTGCCCACAGGGCAGTCGCTGACCTCCGCCGCCTCCGCGTACGGCAGGCCGAGCAGCTGGGTCAGGACGAACGCCTCCCGCCGCTCGTCGGGCAGCACGGCCAGCAGGTCGAGCAGCGCGACGCCGTCCTCGAAGCCGGGCAGACCGCGCGGCTGGGCCGACTCGACGGCCAGCTGCCAGTCCGGTGCGTCGCTCAGCCGCGGCCGGGCGGCGGCGTGCCGGTAGCTGTCGATCACCGCCCGGCGCGCGATGGACAGCAGCCAGGAGCGGGCGGAGGAACGGCCCTCGAAACGGTCCAGGCTGCCCAGCGCCCGCAGGAACGTGTCCTGCGCGAGGTCGTCCACAGCCTGGGGATCGGCGCACAGATGGGCGACGAAGCGCTGGACGTCCCGGTGCAGGGCGCGCACGAACTGCTCGACGGCGGCGGCGTCACCGCCGCGGGCGGCCAGCGCCCACGCGGTGATCGACTCGTCCGGGCACGGTTTTGCGGCAGGGGTGACCACGAGGTGTCCTTCTCGGTCGTCCGGGCACGGCGGCCTGCTGGCCGGGCGGTCCGGGTGAGGGGGATGCGGCCGCACCGCGCCTGGGCGCGCGCACGGCCGGGGCCCGGGGCGCGCAGGGGCGGCCCGGGATCGCCGGCTGCCGTCAGGCGGCAGCGGCCCCCAGGGGCGGACCCCGAGAAGTGATCGCGTGGACGAGGAGGAACCCCGGCACGGGCAGTGAGCCGCGGGGACGCGGCGCCACCCGCGGGCGGTCCAGCGGCCGGGGCAGGGCGAGCAGCAGCCGCAGCGGCGCCGCCAGCCATCCGCCGACGGCCCGCAGGAAGCGGAACGCGGCCTTCTCGCCGTACGCCAGCCACAGTCCGCACAGCAGCGCGGCCAGCAGGTGGGCGGCGAGCATCCCGCCGGACCAGGAGGTGACGGGTACGGGCACGGGCGCCGAGTGGGCCATGTCCGCCACGTCTGTCATGTCCGCCATGCCCGCCATGCGCACGGAGTCCGTGGCCGCTCCGGCCATGGAGGCCGCCGTGCCCGCCGGGCGGGCGTACGCGAACGCCGAGTGCAGCGCCGCCTGCGCGGCCACCACGACCGCCACCACCGGCGCGGTCCCGCGCTCACGGCCCGCGAGACACCAGCCGGCCCCGCCGGTCGCCGCGGCCGCGGCGGCCAACGCCCAGCCGGGGACATGGACGCCGGACATCAGCACATGGCCCAGGGCGGCGAGCAGCACGCACACGGCCGCGAACATCGCGGCCCGCAGCATGCGTGAACACCACCCGGCTGTCATGGCGCCACATCCTTGCATCCGCACCGCGGCCTTCAGAGGGGCGCAGAGGAACTCACAGCCCCCTGCTCGGCACCCACAGGTTCACCGGGCCGCCGGTGCACGGTTCCGCAGGCCAAGAGGCCGCGCCGCCCCGCCGGGTTCCACGCCCCGCCGAAGCATCCTCACTTCACGCCCACCGTCCGCAGCACCGTCAGCACCATCGCCCGCGCCGCATCCGCGACCTCCCGCACGGACACGTGCTCACGCGCGCTGTGCGCGACCGCGATGTCCCCCGGCCCGAACTGCAGCGCCGGAATCCCGGCGCCGGTGTAGTGCCGCAGGTCGCTGCCGTACGTCGCCCCGCGCTCCCGGGGCCGGGCCCGGCCGGTCGCGTCGGCGCAGGCCCCGGCCACCGTGTCCCGCAGCGGATGCCCGGCCGCCAGCCGCCCGCTCGCGAACTGCCCGCCCGGCCAGGTCACCACCGCCGGATGCGCCCGCAGCCAGGGGTCCTCGGCCCCGGCCTCCGCCACACACCGTTCCAGCAGCGCCCGCGCCCGCGCCGGGTCCTCCCCCAGCCGCACCCCGAGCCGCCCCTCCGCGACCAGCGCGTCCGGCACGCTGCTGGCCCAGTCGCCGGAGCGCAGGGTGCCGACGGAGAGGGAGTAGGGGATCGGATACTCGGCGAGCAGCGGATCGGGGTCGCGGTTGCGTTCGGCCTCCAGCCGGGCCAGCGCCCGGTGCAGCGGCAGATAGGCGTCGATCGCGCTCACCCCGGCCTCCCGGGAGCTGGCGTGGGCCGCCCTGCCGGGCACGGTGATGCGGAAGGTCAGCGCGCCCGCGTTGGCGGTGATCACGGTCCCCGCGGTCGGCTCGGCGATCACGCAGGCGTCTCCGCCGTATCCCCGTCGCAGGGTCCCGAAGGCGCCGATGCCGCCGTCCTCCTCCCCCACCACGAAGTGCACGGCGACCCGCCCGCGCAGCCGCACCCCGGCCGCCCGGATCGCCGCCAGCGCGGCCAGGTGCGCCACCAGCCCGGCCTTCATGTCGCAGGCCCCGCGCCCGTGCACGAGGTCGCCGGTCACCCTGGGCACGAACGGATCGCCGTCCCACGCGGCCGGGTCCCCGGGCGGTACGACGTCCACATGCCCCTGGAGGATCAGCGTGGGCCCGTCGCCACCGTCGCCGGTGTGTCCCACCAGCCCCCAGGCCTCCTCGCGCGGCACCTCCATGCCGGGGAAGTCCGGGTGCGCGAGCAGTGCGGGCAGGTCCATGGACCACAGGTCGACGTCCAGCCCGAGCCGTTCGAGGCGTCCCGCGAGACGGTGCTGCAGCTCGGACTCGGCGGCACTCCCGGTGACGCTCGGTATCGCGATCAGCTCCAGCAGCGTCTTCACGGCGTCCGTCTCGTCGACCGCCGCCAGTGCGGCCGCCTCCCGGTCGCTCAGCACGTATGCGCTCCCCTCGGTCGTCCGTCCTCCACCGAGGGGAGCGTTCCCTTCAGACCCGCCCGCCGACCGTGAACCCGATCACCGAGCCGCCGCCGGAGCGCCGGCGGGCGAAGGGCGAGCCGCCGTGGGCGAGGGCCACCTCCCGCACGATGGACAGGCCGAGGCCCGAACCGGGCAGGGAGCGGGCGTCGGCGGCGCGGTAGAAGCGGTCGAACACGCGGATGAGGTCTGCCTCGGCGATCCCGGGCCCGCGGTCGAGGACCTCGACGCGGACCACCCCCGGCCGGGCCGGCCCGGTGACGGTGATCTCGACGGGCGCCCGGCCCTCCCGGTCGAACTTGGTCGCGTTCTCCACCAGGTTCGACACCGCCCGCTGGAGCATGCCCGGCCGCCCGTCGGTCGTGGTGTCCCCGCTGGCCCGCACCACGATCTCCCGCCCGGTCCGGCGCCGGGCGAGCCCCGCCACCTCCTCGACGATGTCGGCGAGGTCCAGTTTCTGCGGGGGCTCGGTGTCGGACTGCCCTGCCGCGAGGTCCACCAGCTCGTTCACCAGGTCGGTCAGCTCGCGCGCCTCCTGGGTGAGGTCGGCCACCAGCTCCTCCCGCATGGACGGGGGCAGCTCGTCGATCCTGCGCAGCATCGAGATGTTCGTCCGCAGCGACGTCAGCGGCGTCCGCAGCTCGTGCCCGGCGTCCTGCACCAGCCGCCGCTGGTCCTCCTCCGACTGGGCGAGCCGCCCCAGCATGCGGTCGAAGGCCCGGCCCAGCCGGCCCACCTCGTCATGGCCGGTGACCGGCACCTGGACGCCGAGCCTGCGGGTGCGGGCCACGTCCTCGGCGGCGGTGGTGAGGATGACCAGCCGGTGGGTGATGCGCCGGGCCAGCCACCAGCCGAACAGGCCCGCCGCCGTCACGACGACGGTCATCAGGACGAGCGTGCGCTGCTGGAGCGCCCGCAGCAGGTCCTCGGTGTCGCTGAACTCCTGCGCCACCTGCACCGCGCCGCGCCCGCCGCCGAGCGCCACGGTCGCCACCCGGTACACGTCGCTGCCGACGTCCACGTCCTTGTGTTCGGCCATCCTTCCGGCCGGCCCGGCGGCCGCGACCTCCCGGTCCGCGGCCACCACCGGCAGCACCGGGCTCCCGCCGTCCACGACCGCGCCGTCGGCCCCCAGCACCTGCACGTTCGTCCGCGCCGGCCGCACGATGTCATGCCCGGGGGCGGCCGACAGGAAGTCCTCCGGCGTCATCCGGTGCCCCTGCACCTCGTCCCGCAGGTCCTGCACGACCTCGTCGAACACCGACTCCTGGTCGACGCGCACCAGCCGGGCGGCCGCCGAGTACGACAGCACACCCACAAGGACGGTGACGGCCGCGGTCACCGCCGCGAACGACACCGCGAAGGTGGTGCGCAGCGACACCAGCTTGGGCCGCGGCCGCGCCAGCAGCCGGCGGAGCCGGCCCACCGCTCAGCCCTCCCGCAGGACGTATCCCACCCCGCGCACCGTGTGGATCAGCTGCGCGGCGCCCGGCTGGTCCAGCTTGCGGCGCAGGTAGCCGACGTAGACGGCGAGGTTCTTGGAGCCGGGACCGAAGTCGTAGCCCCAGATGCGGTCGTAGATGGTGGAGTGGTCGAGGACGATCCCCGCGTTGCGCACCAGCAGCTCAAGCAGCTCGAACTCGGTGCGCGTCAGCTCCAGCTCCTTGTCGCCCCGCCAGGCCCGCCGCGCCTGCGGGTCCATCCGCAGCCCGGCCGCCTCCAGATACCGTTCGGGGGACTGCTTCGGCGTGGCGGGGACCCCGGCGGCGGGCGCGGGGACACTGCCCGGGCTGGTCCGGCGCAGCAGCGCCCGCAGCCGGGCGAAGACCTCCTCGACGTCGAACGGCTTGACGACGTAGTCGTCCGCGCCCGCGTCGAGGCCGGCGATCCGGTCGGCGGTCTCCACGAGCGCGGTGAGCATCAGGATCGGCGTGCGGTCGCCCTCGGCGCGCAGGACGCGGCAGACCTGGAGGCCGTCGATCCCGGGCATCATCACGTCGAGGACGAGCACGTCCGGCGGTGACTTGTGGGCGTGCGCCAGTGCCTCGACGCCGTCGGCGACCGCGGTGACCTGGTATCCCTCCAGGGACAGGGCGCGTTCCAGGGCGTGGCGGATGGCGCGGTCGTCTTCGGCGAGCAGCAGGGTGGGAGGCACGCCGCCCAGTTTGCCAAGCTTTCGGAGTGGGACGACCTGATGATCTTCCTTCCGGCGGCCTTCTTACTGCCCTCTCACTCTGCCGGAGGCAACCGGCCGACGGTTCTCAGCCTGCGGGCCGCAGCGCCGCCAGCTGCTCGGCGAACGGTACGACCGCGAACTCGTCCTTCACCTTCCCGGGTGCCGGCCGGCCGCCCATCAGTGCCGCCAGCTCCCCCGCCGCCCGCCCGATCCGCTCGGGCAGCCCCTCGGTCCCCCAGTCCTCCGAGGCCGCGTACACGGCGGTCGGGACGACGACGGCCCGCAGATAGGAGAAGAGCGGCCGCAGCGCGTGCTCGAGCACCAGCGAGTGCCGGGCGGAGCCGCCGGTCGCCGCGATCAGCACCGGCTTGCCCGCCAGCGCCTCCTGGTCCAGCACGTCGAAGAACGACTTGAACAGCCCGCTGTAGGAGGCGGAGAACACCGGTGTGACGACGACGAGTCCGTCCGCGTCCGTCACCGCCTCCAGGGCCTCGGCGAGCCCCCGCCCCGGAAAGCCGTTGGTGAAGTTGTGCGCGATCTCCACGGCGAGGTCGCGCAGCTCCACGACCCGCACGTCCACCGGGACGTTCTCCCCCACGGCCCGGGCCAGCCGGTCGGCCAGCAGCCGGGTCGACGACGGGACGCTCAGTCCCGCCGAGACGACGACGAGCTTCATGCGACGTTCACCCCTTCCCGGGCGGCCTCGACCAGCGAGGCGTGGGTCGGCGCGTCCGGCACCCCGGCCGGCCGGCCGGTCGCGAACTCCTTGCGCAGCACCGGCACGACCTCCTCGCCCAGCATGTCGATCTGCTCCAGCACGGTCTTCAGCGGCAGCCCCGCGTGGTCCACGAGGAACAGCTGGCGCTGGTAGTCGCCGGCGTACTCACGGAAGGCGAGCGTCTTCTCGACGACCTGCTCGGGGGTGCCGACGGTCAGCGGGGTCTGGTCGGTGAAGTCCTCCAGCGACGGGCCGTGCCCGTACACCGGCGCGTTGTCGAAGTAGGGCCGGAACTCGCGCACGGCGTCCTGCGAGTTGTGCCGCATGAACACCTGCCCGCCGAGCCCGACGATCGCCTGCTCCGGCGTGCCGTGCCCGTAGTGGGCGTACCGGGACCGGTACAGCTCGACCATCCGCTTGGTGTGGTCGGCCGGCCAGAAGATGTTGTTGTGGAAGAAGCCGTCACCGTAGTAGGCGGCCTGCTCGGCGATCTCGGGCGACCGGATGGAGCCGTGCCAGACGAACGGCGGTACGCCGTCCAGCGGCCGCGGGGTGGAGGTGAACCCCTGGAGGGCGGTCCGGAACTTCCCCTCCCAGTCCACGACGTCCTCGCGCCACAGCCGGCGCAGCAGCGCGTAGTTCTCGATGGCGAGGTTGATGCCCTGCCGGATGTCCTGCCCGAACCACGGATAGACGGGGCCGGTGTTGCCACGGCCCATCATCAGGTCCACCCGCCCGTCCGCGAGATGCTGGAGCATCGCGAAGTCCTCGGCGATCTTCACCGGGTCGTTGGTGGTGATCAGGGTGGTGGAGGTGGAGAGGATCAGCTTCTGCGTGCGCGCGGCGACATAGCCGAGCATGGTGGTCGGCGAGGAGGGCACGAACGGCGGGTTGTGGTGCTCACCGGTCGCGAAGACGTCGAGTCCGACCTCCTCGGCCTTCAGCGCGATGGCGACCATGGCCTTGATCCGCTCGCGCTCGCTCGGCGTACGGCCCGTCGTCGGGTCCGGCGTGACATCGCCCACCGTGAAGATCCCGAACTGCATGGTCGCTCAACCTCCAAAGTTGTTGACCGTTCAACTATAGCCCTGCAACGACCCCCTCTCCCTTTCTATTCCTTCTCCGACCGGCCCCTCCGCCCTCAGTCGAGCGGCAACGCGTCCATGTACGAGTTGGACGGCTTGCGCACCTTCTTCACGCTCCGCCCGTCCAGCGCCACCACCGCCGACGACGTCCCCAGCGTGCCGCTCGCGTGCCAGGTCCCCGTGACGTTCACCCACGAGTCCGTCTTCGGCGCCGGCACCCCGTGGACCAGCACCTTCACCGAGCTGGCGTCCGCCGCACAACAGCTGATGATGATCCGGGTGAGGTACCAGCCGTCGTCCTTCGCCGGAGCCGGACTGACGAACCCGGTCATCAGGACCGTCCGCGTCCGGACGGCCCGGCTGCGGTCCTGCTGCACCCGCTGGGTGAAGCCGGTCAGCGTCATCGGCAGCGGCGAGGTCGCCGGCAGCGGATCGAAACCCTCGTCCTGCACGGCGACCGCCTTCGCGGGCTCACGGGCGGCGGTGTACGACCCGAGCGCGGGCGGCGCATAGAACAGCAGGCTCAGCACGGGCAGGAACAGCAGCCAGGCGACCCTGGGCACACCGGAGTGGTCATGACCGTGACCATCCACACCCTCCGCCCCCTCCGGATGATGCCCGTGCCGCCCGTGGTGCCCGGGCCCCGCCAGCACCGACCACGCCTCCACCACCCCCAGCCCCACCAGCACCACCCCGGAGACGACCAGCAGCGGCCGCATCCCCTCCTTCACGAGCCGCAGGTACTCGTCCGTGAAGAGCGAGGTCTGCAACAGCCCCAGCCCCCCGAGCAACAACAACGCCACCTGCACGAACCGCTTCACAGCAGGACCCCTCCGATCACCGCGCTGCACACCACCGCGACGACCACCGTCGCCGAGGAGAACCGGACCGCGAAGGCCCGCCCGAACGTCCCCGCCTGCAACGCGATCAGCTTCAGGTCGACCATCGGCCCCACCACCATGAACGTCAGCCGCGCCACCGGCGAGAAACCGCTGAGCGAGGCCGCCACGAAAGCGTCCGCCTCGCTGCACACCGCCAGCAGGATCGCCAGCGCCGCCAGGAACAGCACCGACAGCCACACCGACCCCGCGAACGTGTCGAGCACCGACCGCGGCACCGCCACATTGAACGTGGCCGCCGCCATCGCCCCCACCACCAGAAAGCCCCCCGCGTGCAGGAAATCGTGCTGGAAGCCGCGCCGGAACTCCGTCCAGCGGTCCGCCCCCGCCCGGTGCCCGGTGTGCCGCACGACCGGCCGCAGCCACTCCTCCCGGCCCCGCCACAGCCACAGCCAGCCCATGACCGCGGCCGTCACCAGCGACGCGAGCAACCGGGCCAGCACCATCCCGGGCTTGCCGGGAAACGCGACGGCCGTCGCCGTCAGCACCACCGGATTCACCGCGGGAGCCGACAGCAGAAAGGCGAACGCGGCCGCCGGAGTCACCCCCCGCCCGATCAGACTGTTCGCCACCGGCACGGACGCGCACTCGCACCCCGGCAGCACCACCCCCGCCATCCCCGCCACCGGCACCGCCAGCGCCGGCCGCTTCGGCAGCAGCCGCTGGAAAACACTCGCCGGCACGAACGCGTTGATCGCCCCCGACAGCGCCGTACCCAGCAACAGGAACGGCAGCGCCTGCACGGTCACCGCCAGACACACCGTCCGCCACGCCTGCACGGCCGGCTCCTCCAGCGACCGCCCGACCAGCACCAGCAGCGCCCCCGGCACGACCGCCGCACCGAGCAGCAAAAAGACCCAGTTGCGCGGCAGTCCACGCCCGACGGCCCCCTCGGCCACGACGGGTTGTGTCTCCGACTCCTGAACGGTCACCTGTCCGCCCCCCACGTGGCTTCCCGCACCGCGGTCCACGTCCACGCCCACGTGCCGCGATCGTACTCACGGACCTCACAAGGAGCGCACACCCCCCGCAAACACGGTCAGAAGCAGTACCCGTCCCAGTACCCGTCCCCGCGACGGTGGCAAGCTGCCGCCCATGCTCATCCTCCGCTCGGCAGCCCTCTTCGTCGTCGCCGCGCTCTTCGAGATCGGCGGCGCCTGGCTGATCTGGCAGGGCCTGCGCGAACACCGCGGCTGGCTGTGGATCACCGGCGGTGTCCTCGCCCTCGGCGCCTACGGCTTCGTCGCCACCTTCCAGCCCGACGCCCACTTCGGCCGCATCCTCGCCGCGTACGGCGGCATCTTCGTGGCCGGGTCGCTCCTGTGGGGCGCGCTCGCCGACGGCTACCGCCCCGACCGCTGGGACATCACCGGAGCCCTTGTCTGCCTGACCGGCATGGCCGTCATCATGTGGGCGCCGAGGACCGGCGGCTGACCCTCCCCTACGCTGGACGGCAGCGCCCCACCCCTCACCCAGGAGCAGCCCATGGCCATCGCCGCCCCGTCCGCCGCCTCCCGCATCGCCGTCGTCACGGGTGCGAGCAGCGGGATCGGCGCCGCCACGGCTCGTCAGCTCGCCGCGGCCGGCTACCGCGTCGTCCTCACCGCCCGCCGCAAGGACCGGATCGAGACGCTGGCCGAGGAGATCACCGCGGCGGGCCACTCAGCGACGGCGTACCAGCTGGACGTGACGGACCGCGCGGCGGTCGACGAGTTCGCCACCGCCTTCAAGACGATCGGCGTCCTCGTGAACAACGCGGGCGGCGCGCTCGGCGCCGACCCGGTCGCCACCGGCGACCCCGAGGACTGGCGCACCATGTACGAGACCAACGTCCTCGGCACCCTGAACGTCACCCAGGCCCTGCTCCCCAAACTGGACGCGAGCGGCGACGGCACGATCGTCGTCGTCTCCTCCACCGCAGGCCACGGCACCTACGAGGGCGGCGCGGGCTATGTCGCCGCCAAGCACGGCGCCCACGTCCTCGCCGAGACCCTGCGCCTGGAGATCGTCGGCCGCCCGGTCCGCGTCATCGAGATCGCGCCCGGCATGGTCCGGACCGACGAGTTCGCCCTGACCCGCTTCGGCGGCGACGCCGACAGGGCGGCGGCGGTCTACCAGGGCGTGGCCGAACCCCTCACCGCCGACGACGTGGCCGACACGATCACCTGGGCGGTGACCCGCCCCAGCCACGTCAACGTCGACCTCCTCGTTCTGCGCCCACGCGCCCAGGCCTCGAACACGAAGGTGCACCGGGAGCTGTGATGACCGGCAAAGACCCGCACGACGAACGCCAGATGTGGTGGTGGCTCGGCTACTTCCTCTTCGGCATCCACATCGTGGCGTTCGTCATGATCTACGCGGTACGGCACGCGAAGTAGCGCGGCTACGGCCCCTTGCAGCCGGGGTCGTCGACGATCACCGCGTTGGCCGGAATGATCACGACGTCGGAGTGGCCGTCGCCGTCGTCGTCCTCCACGTGGATGTCCCGGGTCGTCGCGTAACCCCGCTTCCCCTCACCCACGCACTTGGTGGCGAGGTTCCCGAACCCGTCCGGGAAGTTGTAGACCTCGGCGGCCGAATCCTCCCCGGCCTTCCCCGCCACCGGCGCGTCGGCCTTCCCCCGCTCGTCGTAGTACTTCTGCGAACACCCGCCGAGCGCGAGAACGAGCACGGCCACCAGGCCGGCGCTCACCCACCGCACGACTTGTCCTCGACGATCTGCACATTGGACGGCCCGGTCGCGTTGGTCGTCACATACGCCCGAAACCCGTGCCCCACACACTTCGTCGCGAGGTTCCCGAACCCGTCGGGCATGTTGAACACCTCGGCGGGCGTGTCGTCCCCCGCCTTCCCCGCGACCGGGGCGTCCCCCTTGCCCCGCTGGTCCTCGTACTCCTGCGAACACCCCGCGAGCAGACCCCCCACGACGAGCACGAGCCCCGCCGCCCACACCGAACCCCGCAACCGCTTCATCACGACACCCCCGTGTCAACGAGCCGATCTGGCCAAACCGAAGACAACGCCGAACCGCAGTTCGGTTCCTGGGCGGACGCATAAGGTCACGGCGTGGACAGACACCTACCGTTCGACGAGCTGCACAACTTCCGCGACCTGGGCGGCTACCGCACCCGGGACGGCCACCGGATCCGCCCCGCCCGCCTGTTCCGCGCGGACTCCCTGGGCAAGCTGACGAGGAACACCGCCGACTGGGACCGCTTCCTGTCCCTGGGCGTGGGCACGGTGATCGACCTCCGCCACCCGTGGGAGACAGAGAGGAGAGGCCGAATCCCGGCGGACGCCTCCTTCGCCTACCACAACCTGAGCATCGAGCACCGCCCCTACGACCAGGCCGCGTTGACCCCGGACATCGCCCCGGGCCCCTACCTCTCCGAACGCTTCATGGAGGTGGCGGAAGACGGTACGAAGGAGATCGCGGCCGCCCTGGAACTGGTCGCGAAAGCGGATGAACCCCTGGTCTTCCACTGTGCCTCGGGCAAGGACCGCACGGGCCAACTGGCGGCCCTGGTCCTGGCCCTGCTCGGCGTCCCCGACGAAGTGATCATCGAGGACTTCAGCCTGACGGAACTCGCGGCACCGGCCCTGCTGGCGGACTGGCGTGCGAGAAACGACGGCCGCTCCCCCACCTGGCCGTCCTTCGCCCGAGCCCCCGAGTCGGTGATGCGCCTCTTCCTGAAGGCCCTGCGCTCCCGCTACGGCTCGGTGGACACATACGTGACGACGGCCCTGGGGCTGAACGCGACCGCCCTGTCGGCAGCCCTCCGCACCCGCCTCCTGGAACCACAACCCACCACCTGGCCGCCGTTGACCTACCGCAAGGCGATCCCGCGGGACGCCCCCCTCCTGGTCCGCCTGCGCGACACGGCAGCACTCTGGCAGTTGGCCCGGGGCATCCGCCAATGGCAGCCGGGCGAAAAGAACGAGACCCATTTCCGCGACCGCATGCGCGAGGGCGAGGTCTGGCTGGCCTACGCGAACAGCTCGTTGACCGGCGCCTGGGAACTCTGGTGGGACGACCCGGCCGCCTGGGGCCCCCGCCCACCCGACGCCGGCTACATCCACCGCCTGATGACCACTCCGCACACGGCTCCCCCTGGAACGGGCCGCAGGATGCTGGCACAGGCCGAATCCCGCATCACCGCCGAGGGCCGCCCCTACGCCCGCCTGGACTGCCTGTCCTCCAACCCCCGCCTGCGCGAGTACTACGAGTCCGCCGGCTACCAGGTCGTGGGCGAACAGGGGGCGAAGAACGACGGCTCGGGCAGTCCGTACGCGGTGACCCTGCTGGAGAAACGACTCGTCTGAACCTCCACGGGTGAACGGTCATCGATCAGCTCATCGGCCGCCGAACCGGCGGCCCGGCCTCGCGGCGGACCACCGGACACGACGGCCCTCGCCCCGGCGCCTCAGCCCTTCACGCAGATGAACTGCTTCAGCTTCGCCACGACCTCAACGAGGTCCCGCTGCTGCCCCATCACCTGGTCGATGTTCTTGTAGGCCCCCGGGATCTCGTCCACGACACCGGAGTCCTTACGGCACTCCACGCCCCGTGTCTGCTCCTCCAGGTCCTTCGTCGAGAAGCGCCGCTTTGCCGCGTTGCGGCTCATGCGGCGGCCCGCGCCGTGCGAGGCCGAGTTGAAGGCTTTCTCGTTCCCCAGGCCCTTCACGATGTACGAACTTGTACCCATGGAGCCGGGAATGATCCCGTACTCGCCCGAGCCCGCCCGGATCGCGCCCTTTCGGGTGACCAACAGATCCATGCCCTCATACCGTTCCTCCGCCACGTAATTGTGGTGGCAGGAGATCTCCGGCTCGAAGGTTGGCTTCGCCTTCCGGAACTCCTTGCGGATCACGTCCTTCAGGAGCGCCATCATGATCGAGCGGTTGTACTTCGCGTACTCCTGCGCCCAGTAGAGGTCGTTCCGGTAGGCAGCCATCTGCGGGGTGTCCGAGACGAAGACCGCAAGATCACGGTCGACCAGGTCCTGGTTGTGCGGAAGCTTCTGGGCCACGCCGATGTGATAGTCGGCCAGTTCCTTGCCGATGTTCCTGGACCCGGAGTGAAGCGTCAGCCACACAACATTTTCCGAATCAAACAAAAGTTCGATGTAGTGGTTGCCGGCTCCGAGCGTTCCCATCTGCTTCGCGGCCCGCTCCCCCCGGAACTTCACAGCCTCCGCAACCCCGTCGAACCGCCCCCAGAAGTCGTCCCACCCCGAGGCCGCGAACCCGTACAGCCCGCCCGGATCCACGGGATCGTCATGCATCCCCCGCCCCACCGGAATGGCCTGCTCGATCTTCGACCGCAGTCGGGACAGATCCCCCGGCAGGTCGTTCGCCGTGAGAGAGGTCTTGACGGCGGACATCCCGCACCCGATGTCGACCCCCACCGCGGCCGGGCACACCGCCCCCTGCATCGCGATGACCGAGCCGACCGTCGCACCCTTCCCGTAGTGCACGTCCGGCATGACCGCCAGGCCCTTGATCCACGGCAGGGTCGCGACGTTCCGCAGCTGCTGCAGCGCCACGTCCTCGACCGTCGAAGGGTCGGTCCACATCCGGATCGGCACCTTCGCGCCCGGCATTTCCACGTACGACATATCGTCCTCGTTCCCCCGGAAAAATTACAAAAGTGATGAGCCGCAAAACCGGTGCCAAGGACCGGCAAACAGGACAGCGGACCGGCATCCACGGTGTTGCGTGCGATACACATTGTCTGCCGGGGCCACCCCCGCCCGGCAACCCAATAAGCCAACGTCACGACCGTCGAGAGGAGCCGACCGTGCAGCGGAAGGCCTACGTACCCGGCGTCGTCGCACTCCTCGCGGCGCTGCTGGCCGGCTGCACCGGCGGCTCCGACAACGGCGGCGAGACGGACAACTCCAACCCCGGCCAGGCCGGCACCGCCTCGGCCGCCGCCCAGCCCGGCAAGTACACGACCCTCCCGGAGCCCTGCGGCGCCCTCGGCCGCTCCACGCTCGACTCCCTCCTCCCCGGCATCCGGGAGATCACCGACGAGCAGCAGCGCGAGACCGCCTACGCCGGTGAGGCGACGCTGACGTTCGACACCGACCGCAAGGTCGGCTGCCGTTGGAAGGTGCAGTCGGCGGACGCCACCGACCATCTCCTCGTCGACTTCGAACGCGTCGTCTCCTACGACAACGCCGTCAGCGACGACGCCGAGGCCGAGGAACTGTTCGCCAGGAAGGTCACCGCGGCCGACCTCCCGGAGCCCATCGCCTCCGAGACCGGCACGGCGTCCCCCTCAGGCACCGCGAGCCCCTCCACCTCGTCCTCTCCTTCCTCCACCCCGACGTCCTCCCCCGCCTCCGGCTCCCCCTCCCCTTCCACCACCCCCGCCGACCTCCAGCCCCGCCTGCTCGAAGACCTCGGCGACGAGGCGTTCGTCGACGACGCCCTCGGCAGCTCGGGTTCGACGGCGAAACAGCGCACCGTGACTGTGGCGTTCCGCACGTCCAACGTCATCGTGACCATCGAGTACGAGGAGCAGCCGGCCACCGTCGGCGCGGTCCCGGACAGTGAGGAAATGCAGGACAAGGCCCGGAAACTGGCGGCTCAGCTGGCCGACTCCCTGGCCGGCTGAGGCCCTTCGGCGCCCGCTCGTCGCCCGTCCGCAAAGCCCTTGAAGGGGAACCGCACAGCTGTCTCACCGCGTACCGTGGCCCCTCGGACCCGATCCGACCGCAGGAACCACGAGCGTCATGAGTGAAGGAACCATGCAGCGACGAGCCCAGCGAGACGACCAGTTGAACCAGCGCGCCCCCCGCACGGGAGGCCTGAACCGCGTCCTCGCAGCCGCGCTCGCCGCGCCGGTGATGCTGTTCTCCGCGGCCTGCTCCTCTGACTCCGGCTCGGACTCGAGCGCCGACTCGAGCGCCGCCTCCAGCTCAGCGGACAGCGCCGCGGGCGCCGGTGACGTCGCCGCGAGCGCCTCGCCGACCGTGCAGGCGGCGGCGTACGCGACGCTGCCCGGCGCGTGCAAGGTGCTGTCGAAGAAGACGCTGACCGAACTGGTCCCGAAGGGCACGTCCTCCGGCAAGGAGGGCACTTCCCGCGACATCGGGGCGCGTGCCAGCTGCTCCTGGTCGAGCCTGGACAACAACGGTGTGAAGGGCTCGCAGTTCCGCTGGCTCAACGTCTCCCTGCTGCGTTTCGAGTCGGACGCGGCGAGCGGCGACGCCGAGTCGCAGGCGCAGACGTACTACGCGAAGCAGGTCAAGGCCGCCCAGGCGGTGACGGACGCGAAGAACGCCAAGACGGAGACGGTCGCCGGGACGGGCGACGAGACGACCCTCGTGCGCTACGACCTGAAGAAGAAGGAAGGCGCCTTCAAGCAGCAGACGGTCGTGACCCGGGTGGAGAACGTGGTGGTCACTCTCGACTACAACGGCGCCGGCCTCGCGGGTGAGAAGACGCCGAGCGCGGACACCCTGACGGCGGCCGCGAAGAAGGCCGCCAAGGAGGTGGTCGCCGCCGTCCGGTCCGCCAACGGCGAAGGCGGCAGCGGGAGTTCGGCGTCGGCGACGAGTCCGTCGCCCACGAAGACCGCTTCCGGGTCGCCCTCGGCCTCCCCCACGAAGTCGGCTTCGTCGTCGCCCTCTCCTTCGAAGAGCTGACGATCCGGCAACCCGTTCGCCGCACACATGTGCCACCCTGTTGCGCGCAACAACACGCAAGGGGAGGGGAGTAGGTGGCCGCGCCAATCCAGCTGACTCGGATGCACCGCGTTCTCATAGGCGTGGTCGTGACCGGCGCCGTGATCATCGCCGGCATCGGCTTCGCCGGCTCGTACGCGGCCGTGCGCGAGCTGGCTCTGAAGAAGGGCTTCGGGAACTTCTCCTATGTGTTCCCGGTCGGCATCGACGCGGGGATCTGCGTCCTGCTCGCCCTGGACCTGCTCCTGACGTGGATCCGCATCCCGTTCCCGCTGCTGCGTCAGACGGCCTGGCTGCTGACGGCGGCCACGATCGCCTTCAACGGCGCGGCCGCCTGGCCGGACCCGCTGGGCACCGGTATGCACGCGGTGATCCCCGTCCTGTTCGTCGTGGCGGTCGAGGCGGCCCGGCACGCGATCGGCCGGATCGCGGACATCACGGCGGACAAGCACATGGAGGGCGTCCGCATCACGCGCTGGCTGCTCTCCCCGCTGCCCACCTTCCTGCTCTGGCGCCGTATGAAGCTGTGGGAGCTCCGCTCCTACGACCAGGTCATCAAGCTGGAGCAGGAACGTCTCGTCTACCAGGCGAGGCTGCGTTCCCGCTTCGGCCGAGCCTGGCGGCGGAAGGCCCCGGTGGAGTCGTTGATGCCGCTGCGCCTGGCCCGTTACGGAGTGCCCCTGGCGGAGACGGCACCGGCGGGCCTGGCAGCGGCGGGCATAGAGCCTGCGCTGCTGCCCCCGGCCCCCCAGCACCAGGAACTGACCGCCGCTCCGCTCGACGCGGTCGCGGGCGGTCGTGCCTCCGGGGCGGCTCCCGTCCCGCAGCGAACGGCCCCCCTCGGCGGCCGGCGCCAGGACCCCGGCCGGCCCGTCCATGAAGAACCCGCCCCCGTCCCCGACGAGAGCCCCTGGTTCCAGGCGGCCGCCCCCACCAACGTCGAGTACCAGGGTGGCTACGACCCCACGTACGACCCGTCCGAGCAGTACGCCCAGTGGTACGAGCAGCAGCAGCACGCCGACGAGTACCGGGAGCAGTACGAGGAAGAGCCTCCCGTTCCCGGCGAGGAGCCCTCTCCGGAGGAGACGGGCACCTTTCCCATCCCGGTGGGCCCGAACCGCACCCGCGAACTGGGTGAGGGCGGCGGCACCCCGGAGCCGGACGAGGACGCGTACTACCAGATCTTCGTCAGGTCGATAGACGGCAGCTACCCGACGCCCCGGGTGCTGGGTGACAACATCGAGGCGACGTTCGGCACGACGCTCAGCCCCAGCGCTCTGAAGACCCTCGCGGAACGCTTCCAGCACCGTCACTCGGCGGAACTGGAGGAGGACCACATCGCATGAGAAAGCGTCCGGTGCCCGAGGGCACCGGACGCTTTTCTCACGGCCTCACTCCCCGAGCAGGGCCCGCACCCGCTCCTGTCCGACGGCGAGCAGCAGCGTGGGCAGCCGCGGCCCGGTGTCGCGCCCGACGAGCAGGTGGTACAGCAGCGCGAAGAACGTCCGCTGGGCGGTCTTGATCTCCGGCGGCAGTTCCTTGGGCGTGGCGTCGGCGGGGAACCCGGCCTGCACCTTGGGGACGCCGTAGACGAGATGGGTGAGCCCGTCCAGCGACCAGTGCTCGGCGAGGCCGTCGAGCAGCAGCCGCAGTGATTCCTGCGCGGCGCCGTCGAGGGACTTCAGCAGTTCGGCGTCCGGCTCGCCGCGCACGATGGTCCGCTGGTCGGCGGGGACGTGCGTGTTGATCCAGGCCTCCGCCCTGTCGTAGCGCGGCCGGGCCTCCTCCAGTGTTCCGAGCGGGTTCTGCGGGTCCAGTTCGCTCAGGATCCGCAGTGCCTGCTCCTGTTCGCCGGCGGTGATGTCGGCGACGGACGCGAGGGTCCGGTACGGCAGCGGTCGCGGAGTGCGCGGCAGCTCGCCGCCGGCCGTGCGCACGGCACGCGAGTGCGCGGCGACGTCGGCCGGGAGGGCGGCCCCCTCCGCCACCTTCGCGTCCAGCTTGTCCCACTCGTCGTAGAGCCGCTGGATCTCCTGGTCGAAGGCGATCTTGAAGGACTGGTTGGGCCGGCGCCGGGCGTAGAGCCAGCGCAGGATCTGCGGCTCCATGATCTTCAGGGCGTCGGCCGGTGTGGGCACGCCGCCCCGCGAGGAGGACATCTTCGCCATGCCGCTGATGCCGACGAAGGCGTACATGGGCCCGATCGGCTGCTTCCCGCCGAAGATGCCGACGATCTGCCCGCCGACCTGGAAGCTGGAGCCGGGCGAGGAGTGGTCGACCCCGCTCGGCTCGAACACGACCCCTTCGTACGCCCACCGCATCGGCCAGTCCACCTTCCAGACCAGCTTGCCGCGGTTGAACTCGTTGAGCCGGACGGTCTCGGAGAACCCGCAGAGGGTGCAGGAGTACGTCAGCTCGGTGCTGTCGTCGTCGTAGGCGGTGACGGTCGTGAGGTCCTTCTCGCAGTTGCCGCAGTACGGCTTGTACGGGAAGTAGCCCACGGATCCGGCCCCGGACGAGCCGTCGTCCTCGCTCGCCGCCCCGGACCCCTCGGCGGCCTCCAGCTCGGCCTCGTCGACCGGCTTCTGCGACTGCTGCTGCTTCTGCTTCGCCGGGTCCTTCTTCGTGCGGTACTGGTCGAGGATCGCGTCGATCTCGGCCCGGTGCGCGACGGCGTGCAGGATCTGCTGCCGGTAGACCCCGGCGGTGTACTGGGCGGTCTGGCTGATCCCGTCGAACTCGACGCCCAGCTCGGCCAGCGACTCGGTCATCGCGGCCTTGAAGTGCTCGGCCCAGTTCGGGTACGCCGATCCGGCCGGGGCCGGGACGGAGGTCAGGGGCTTGCCGATGTGCTCGCCCCAGGAGTCGTCGACCCCGGCGATGCCGGCCGGCACCTTGCGGTAGCGGTCGTAGTCGTCCCAGGAGATCAGGTGCCGGACGTCGTGCCCGCGCCGCCGGATCTCGTCGGCGACGAGGTGCGGTGTCATGACCTCGCGCAGGTTGCCCAGGTGGATGGGACCGGAGGGGGAGAGCCCGGACGCGACGACGACGGGTTTGCCGGGGGCCCGACGCTCCGACTCCTCGATGACCTCATCCGCGAAACGGGAGACCCAGTCGGTGGTCTCGGTGCTCTGAGCCACGATCGGCACGTCCTCTTGATTCTGGAGCCTGTGTATGGGAGTCCCATACTCCCAGACCACCCCGCACCCGCGAAAACCGCTTTACCCCCCATGGGATACTGGGCGTGTCTATCCATCCCCACGAGGAGAACGGCACCCACTCCTATGGCCTCGGTCACGTCCCTCAGCGACTCCGTCCAGCAGCATCTCGCGTCCGCGCTCTCGGCGACCCTGCCGGAGGCCGCCGGCGCGGACCCGCTGCTGCGCCGAAGCGACCGGGCCGACTTCCAGGCCAACGGGGTGCTGGCGCTGGCCAAGAAGGCGAAGGCGAACCCGCGGGAGCTGGCGACGCAGGTCGTGTCCCAGGTGACCACCGGCGGGGTGATCAAGGAGATCGAGGTCTCGGGTCCCGGCTTCCTGAACATCACGATCACCGACCGGGCGATCACCGAGAACCTGGCCGCGCGGTACGCGGACGAGGACCGCCTCGGCGTCGCGCCGGCCCCCCGCCCGGGGACGACGGTCATCGACTACGCCCAGCCGAACGTGGCGAAGGAGATGCACGTCGGTCACCTCCGCTCGGCGGTGATCGGTGACGCGGTGGTCCAACTGCTGGAGTTCACCGGCGAGTCGGTCGTGCGCCGCCACCACATCGGCGACTGGGGCACCCAGTTCGGCATGCTCATCCAGTATCTGGACGAGCACCCGCACGAGCTGGACCACAAGGAGTCGCAGGTCAGCGGCGAGGAGGCGATGTCGAACCTCGACCGCCTCTACAAGGCCGCGCGCAGGCTGTTCGACTCCGACGAGGAGTTCAAGACGCGGTCCCGCCGCCGGGTGGTCGACCTCCAGGCCGGCGACCCGCACACGCTCGCCGTGTGGCAGAAGTTCGTCGACGAGTCGAAGATCTATTTCTTCTCCGTCTTCGAGAAGCTGGACATGGAGATCCGGGACGAGGACATCGTCGGCGAGTCGGGTTACAACGACATGCTGGCGGAGACCTGCCGCCTCCTGGAGGAGTCGGGCGTGGCGGTCCGCTCGGAGGGCGCCCTGTGCGTCTTCTTCGAGGACGTCAAGGGCCCGGACGGCAACCCGGTCCCGCTGATCGTCCAGAAGTCCGACGGCGGCTACGGCTACGCGGCGACGGACCTGTCCGCGATCCGCGACCGTGTCTTCAACCTCAAGGCGAACACGCTGCTGTACGTGGTGGACGCCCGCCAGTCGCTGCACTTCAAGATGGTCTTCGAGACGGCCCGCAGGGCGGGCTGGCTGAACGAGGACGTCAAGGCGCACCAGCTGGCCTTCGGCACGGTCCTCGGCAAGGACGGCAAGCCGTTCAAGACCCGTGAGGGCGAGACGGTCAAGCTGGTCGACCTCCTCGACGAGGCGGTGGACCGTGCGACGGCGGTGGTGCGGGAGAAGGCGCAGAAGGTCGGCCTGACCGAGCCGGAGATCGTGGAGAACGGCCGGTACGTGGGCATCGGCGCGGTGAAGTACGCCGACCTGTCCACGTCCGCGGTCCGGGACTACAAGTTCGACCTGGACCAGATGGTCTCGCTGAACGGCGACACGTCCGTGTACCTCCAGTACGCGTACGCCCGTATCCAGTCCATCCTGCGCAAGGCGGGCGAGGCCAAGCCGGCCGCCCACCCGGAGCTGGACCTGGCCCCCGCGGAGCGCGCCCTCGGCCTGCACCTGGACCAGTTCGGCGAGACCGTCCTGGACACGGCGTCGGCGTACGAGCCCCACAAGCTCGCGTCGTACCTCTACCAGCTGGCGTCCCTGCTGACGACGTTCTACGACCAGTGCCACGTGCTGTCGCCGGACAACGCGCCGGAGGTCGTCGAGAACCGTCTCTTCCTGGTGGACCTGACGGCCCGCACCCTCCACCAGGGCATGGCCCTCCTGGGCATCAGGACGCCCGACAGGCTCTGACCGCGGACGGCACGCGAAAACACCGTGGCCCGTCCTTCCCCCGGGGAGGACGGGCCGCGGTGCGTTGCGGGGGACCGTCAGGCGGCGAACCGCTTGAAGGCGGCCTTGGTGCCCGAGCCGGCGATGCCGTCGATGTCGCCGGTGTAGCCGTAGTCGTTCTTCAGGAGGCGCTGGAGTGCCTTGATCGTGTTGGTGCCGGGGTCGCCGTCGATCTCCCCGGTGTAGCCCCAGTACTTCTTGAGGCAGCGCTGGAACGCCTTCCAGCTGTTGGTGCCGAGCTTGCCGTCGATGTCGTCGGTGTAGCCCCAGTAGTCCGCCAGGAAGTTCTGGACGTTCTTGCCCTCGGCGATGGTCAGGCCGAAGTTCTCGTACGAGGCCGCGGCCGCGGCCTGGACGCTCACCGCGGGCTGCTCGGCCGGCGCCGCGTAGCCGGTACCGGCGGCCGCCAGGGTCCCGGCGGCGATGCCTGCGACGGCGGTGAGACTGACAAGGGTCCTGGCCAGGACGTTCGGTCGCATACGTTCCTCTTTCCGATCGTTGGTTCGCCGCCACCGGGCCCGTTTGAGGGCGAGCCGGTGACGACTCGAGAGTGGTCCGCGACCGGCCGGGGCCGCCACGCCCCCGGCGGAACTGACGGCCTCACGGGACGTCCCACGCGCTGACCTGCGAGGACACCGGCCGCAGGGACGGTCTCGCGGGACGGCTGTGACAGGAGTTGAACTGTTCATGCAGAATGCGTCGCAGCGGGGGGCCGCTGACCACGGTTCATCACCGCACCTCTGGGGGGAACATGGCGCGCCGCACTGCGCTGTCCGCCGAACTGGATCCGCGCGTACGACAGTTGGTGCTGCAGCTGCGCCGGCTGAAGGAGCACACCGGGCTGAGCACCCGGCAGCTGGCGGCGAAGACGGAGTACAGCCAGAAGTCGTGGGAGCGGTATCTGGTCGGCCGCTCGCTGCCGCCCCCCGAGGCCGTGGAGGCACTCGTCCGCATCGCCGGCGCCGACCCGGTCCGGATGCTGGCGCTGCACGAGGTGGCCGACGAGGCCTGGGACGGCGTACGCGTGAAGGAGCCGACGCGACAGGGACCGGCGCCGCAGGGGCCCGTTGTGGAGGCCGGCCCGGCCCACGCTACCGGGCGGTCGCTGCGCATCGCGCTCGTCGCCTGCTCGGTCGCCCTGGTCCTGGCCGTCGCCTCGACGGTCCTGCTGCTCGCCCGGCTCGACGACGGCCACGGCGAACCGGCGACGGCGGCCATTCCCCCCGCCGCCTCCGCCGCCGGCGTCGCGTCCTCACACGCGCCCGCGTACCGCTGCAGCCTCCGGCAGACCGACGGCCGCTGGTACGCGGGCATCAGCCGCACCCAGGACGCCGAGATCGCCTACGGCAGTGCGGGCCCCGACGTCGCCGAGGCGCAGTGTCTGCTGCGCCGGGCCGGTATCTCGCCGGGCGGCATCGACGGGATGTTCGGCCCGCTGACGCAGCGCGCGGTCAAGGCCCTGCAGCAGCGGGCGGGGCTGGACGTGGACGGCATGGTCGGCCCGCACACGTGGAAGGCCCTGCGCGGATGACGACTCCCTCGCGGTCACCGTCTCCTGAGAGTGCCAGACTCACCGCCACGCTACGGGAGTTGAAGGAGCGGACAGGGCTGAGCCTGGCGGGGCTGGCGGAGCGGACCACGTTCAGCAAGTCGTCCTGGGAGCGCTATCTCAACGGCCGGACACTGCCCCCACGTCAGGCGGTACAGGAGCTGTGCCGCCTGGCCGGCGAACCGGACGGGCGCTGTCTGGCCCTCCTGGACATCGCGAAGGCGGAGTGGTCCGCCCCGCCGTCCGGACCGACACCCCCGGCCCCCACACCCACGGCCCCTGTCACTCCCGCCCGGCACCGGGGAGCGGTGCTGGCGGCGGTTCTCGCATCGATGTCCGTCGTACTCTTCGCGGTGGTCCTGCTGACCGTCGTCCTCCTCCCCGACCACGGCGAGGCGGCCGGGCCGCCGGCGTCCGCGTCGCCGTCCGCCAACGGCCCGGCCTGCCGGGGCGCCGCCTGCGAGGGCAAGGACCCGATGGTCATGAAGTGCGTCGCCGAGCCGGAGACCCTGGCCGAGCACGTCACCGCCACGGGAGCCACCCTGCAGCTGCGCTACAGCCGGGCGTGCGGGGCCACTTGGGTACGGATGTGGGGTACCCGCATCGGCGACGCCGCCGAACTGCGGGGCCGTGTCGCCCGCGTCGGGACCCGTTCCGAGGCGGACACCTACGTCCACACCCCCATGACGGCATCCCGCCCCGGCACGGCGGTCCAGGCCTGCTTCCTGCCGGCGACGGGCGGCGCGAAGGAGTGCTTCGAGGGAACGGTGGGGTAGAAGGGGCCCGTTCGCGACTCCAGGCCGCTCCGCCCCCTGCGCACGGCTGCCCGCTTCTGGCACATTGGCAGCGCGGGGCTCCGACCAAGTCTCGCCGAGCAAGGGGGACTTACATGATTGATAACGGGGCGCCCGACCGGTTCTCGGCCTGTCTGCGTGCCTTGCGGGAGAGAGCCGGACTCAGCTACAAGGACCTGTCCACGAAGACCGGCATCAGCCGTTCCAGCCTGCACCGCTACTGCTCCGGCGCCGTGCCGCAGGACTACGGGGTGGCCCACCGCATCGCCACCGTCTGCGGCGCCTCGCCCGCCGAACTGCGCGAACTGCATCAACTGTGGGCCCTGGCGGACACGGAGCGGACCACTGCCGCGCCGCCGGAAGCACCCGTGGAGACCGGCGAGTCGCCGCCCCCGGCCCCGAGGCGCCGTTCGCGTACCACCGTCACCACTGTCACCGCCGTCGCCGCGGTCGCCGCGGTCGCCCTACTCGCGCTCGTCGGCTGGGCCGTGTCCGCCGTCTCCTCGTCCGGGACGCGGAAGCAGGAGCAGCAGGACAGCCGGCTGCTGTTCTCGAAGGCGTGCGAACCGGTGGTGAGCATGGGCCAGCACGACACGTGCGTGACCGAGGTGCAGAGGCTGCTGCGACGCCGTGGCGCGGTAATCGACGTGGACGGCGACTTCGGCCCCCAGACCCTGCGCCGGGTGACCGCGTTCCAGGTGTTCGCGGGCGTCTCGCCGAACGGGGTGGTGGGGGACGCCACCAAGGAGGCGCTCTACGACTCGAAGGTGCGGATGACGACCTGGTCGCCGGACCGGGTCCGCAAGCGGATCCGTCAGGTGTTCACCGCGGACCCGGACGACGCCGTCGCCATCGCCGACTGCCAGTCGTTCCTCGACCCGCTGCACATCCTGCCCAACACCAACGGCAGCCGGAACTGGGGGCTCTTCCAGATCTCCGACGCCCGGCTGCACGATCTCGGCGGCACACCCACGAAGGCCCTCGACCCCGAGTGGAACATCGAGGCCGCCGAACGCCTGTGGAGCGTCCACCACGACTTCCACGACTGGCCCTACTGCGAGAAGGCGCTGCGCCGGCCGTGACGGCGGTCGGCGCAGCGCGCGGGGGCGGGTGTCAGCAGTCGGCCGCCGTGTCGATTCGGACGCCCGTCACCGTGAACTCCGACGAGAAGTGGACGTGGTAGTTGGGCGGCAGGCAGAGGTACTCGGTCGCGCCAGTGCTGTTGCGGATGTAGCGCAGGTAGGCACGGTCGTCGTTACGGCTGTTGACGACCCAGTCCGCACCCCGGCTGCGCGAACCGAGGTTCTGGTAGGACGTGGTGACGTCCTGGAAGGCAGCCGTGGGGGCCGCGCTGTTCCAGTTGGCGTCGGTGAGGTAGAAGCACACGCGCGGCCACGCGCAGCCGTTGTAGGACTCGGCCGACGCGGTGGGCGCCGCGACGACCGCCGCGGTCGCGGCGAGCCCCACCACCAGACCGAGACGGGTCAGCGACTTCGCCTTCACGGTTCGTACGGACATCGTCGATCTCCCCCTTCCGGGGTCTTCCGGATCTGTTCGGGGCCCGACGCTGGCAGACCTCCGAAAGCCCCGGCAAGGAAAGCCGCCGCCCTGGGACGACGGAACACGACAACCCCTGTGACCTGCGCGTCCCACGCCCCGGCCGGGACGGATCTGAGACGGCCGGCGGCCGCGGCGGGCGTTGTCAGTGGCGACCTCTACAGTCGCGGTCATGGCGACTCTTCCCAATCCGCTGCCCAAGCTGGCGTCCGACCCGAGCGGCCGTTCGCTGGGGCTCCAACTCCCGCCGGGGAGACTGATCGACGCGACTGACGAGGGACCGTGGCACGAGCCGTTGCTGTGGCATGCCGAGCGACCCGCCGCATCGGGCAACTGGTCCGCGCTCGGCGCCCGTTCGGCGCGCGCGGGGCTTCTGCCGGTGCTTGTGGACCTTGGCGGTTCGCAGGGCGCTCCGCAGGAGTGGGAGCTGATGCCGGGCGAGCCGTCCTATCCCGGCGACCACGACCCCGAGGAGGTCCTCGCGGAGTACTGGGAGGAGGTCGCGGGGGACGGCGAGGAGTGGCCGGGCCTGGCCGGGAGCCCGACCCTCACCTCCGATCCGGACACACGCGCCGCGCAGGTGGCCGACTCCCTGGCCGCCGAGAGCCGTTCGTGGTTCACGACCCCGCATCTCGCCCTGGTGCCGGCACGGCGGAGCGCGGACGTGCCGGCGGCCGTCGGCTGGATGGGCCCCGCCAACTACGAGAACGACGTGGCCCGGCTGTGCGCCGTCCTCCGCTCCTGGGAGGAACGCTTCGGCATACGCGTCGTCGGACTCGGCTTCGACGTCCTCGTACTCTCCGTCGCCGCCCCGCCCGCCACCCTGGAGGAGGCGCGCGCGGTGGCCGCCGAACACTTCGCGTTCTGCCCGGACAACATCACGCAGGGCCCGGGGTCGCCGGACTCCTACGCCGATCAGCTCGTCGGAGAGCACATCTGGTCGTTCTGGTGGGACTGACCCTCGGCTACCGCCCGAGCCCCTTCCCCAGCCTCCGCAGCCCCTCCGCTGTCTCCTCCGGCGTCTGTGTGACGAAGCAGAGCCGGAGGGTGGAGCGGTCGGGGTCGGCGGCGTAGAAGGGGGCGCCGGGGACGTACGCGACGTTCTCCTCCACCACCCGCGCAAGCAGGGCCGTCGTGTCGTACGACTCCGGCAGCCGGGCCCAGAGGAACATGCCTCCGTCCGGGCGGTTCCAGGCCGACCCCTCGGGCAGGGCCTCGGCCAGCCCCGCCAGCATGGCGTCCCGGCGCTCGCGGTACACGCCCGCCACCTTCGCCACATGCCCGTCGAGGTCGTTCACGGCCAGATAGCGGGCCGCCGCGAGCTGGTTGACGGTCGGGGTGTGCAGGTCGGCCGCCTGCTTGGCGACCACACAGGCGCGCCGCAGTTCCGCCGGGGCGCGCAGCCAGCCCAGCCGCAGACCGGGGGCCATCACCTTGGAGAAGGAACCGAGCAGGACCGTGCGGTCGACGGCGTCGGGGTGGGCGGCGATCCAGGGGACGCGCTCACCGTCGTAGCGGAGTTCGCCGTAGGGGTCGTCCTCGACGATCCACAGGCCGTGGCGCGCGGCGACGGAGGCGATCGCGGCGCGGCGCTCGGCGGGGAGAGTGCGGCCGGAGGGGTTCTGGAAAGTGGGGACGGTGTAGAGCAGCTTGGGCCGCTCGCGCACCACCAGTTCCGCGAGGGCGTCGGGGTCGGGGCCGTCGCCGTCCCCCGGGACGGCGACGATCCTGGCTCCTGCGAGGGCGAAGGCCTGAAGGGCGGCGAGATAGCAGGGCGCCTCGACGAGGACCGTGTCGCCGGGGTCGACGAGGGCCGTCGCCAGCAGGGACAGGCCCTGCTGGGAGCCGGTGGTGACGAGGATGTCGTCGGCGTCGGTCGCCAGCCCCCGCACCGACGTCCTCGCGGCCAGCCGCTCCCGCAGCTCCGGTTCGCCCTCGGTCGTGGCGTACTGGAGGGCCCGGGCCGGGGTCTCCTCCAGGACGTGCCGGAAGGCGGCCGCCACCCCCTCCCGGTCGAAGAGTTCCGGCGCGGGCAGCCCGCCCGCGAAGTTGATCACCTCGGGGCGGGCGGTCACGGCGAGGATGTCCCGGACCGGCGAGCCCCCGGTGGACCGGGCGCGCGCGGCCAGTGCGGGCGGTGAGGCGGATGCGAGAGTCATGTCCGCACCCTAGGGATATAGCTGGCGCCTACATGCGCCTTATTCGGTATGTGGACCTCGTGCGGACCGCAGGCCACCGTTCCGTCCCGCACGCCGTCCCATACGCCGTCCCAACGGGACGGGGTTTCCGCAGGTCAGACAGTATGGGACCGGACCGGTGTCCCGACTTGCACGCCAAGTGTGGAAGGCCGGAGCCCGCGCCCCCAGGCTTGCCCCATGCCCACACGACCCACTCCCGCCGTCCGCCGCCGCGCCGGTCTCCTGGCGGCCGCCCTGACCGTGGCCGCCGCACTGACGCTCACCGCGTGCAACGACGGCCAGGGCCTCCGCGACGAGGGCCCCTCGGAGACCGCCGGAGCTACCGGAGCTTCAACGCCGCCTCTGTCGCCCAGTAGGTGAGGATGTTCCGCGCTCCGGCCCGCTTGATGCCGGTCAGCGTCTCGAAGATCGCCCGGTCGCGGTCGACCCAGCCCTTCTCCGCGGCGGCCTCGACCATCGAGTACTCGCCGGAGATCTGGTACGCGGCGACCGGTACGTCCACCGCGTCCGCGACGCGCGCCAGGACGTCCAGGTAGGGACCGGCCGGCTTGACCATCACCATGTCGGCGCCCTCCTCCAGGTCGAGCGCCAGCTCACGCATCGACTCACGCAAGTTGGCCGGGTCCTGCTGATAGGTCTTACGGTCACCCTGCAGCGACGAGCCGACGGCCTCCCGGAAGGGCCCGTAGAACGCGGACGAATACTTCGCGGTGTAGGCGAGGACGGCGACATCCTCCCGCCCGATCTGGTCGAGCGCGTCACGGACGACCCCGATCTGCCCGTCCATCATCCCGCTGGGCCCGACGACATGCGCCCCGGCGTCGGCCTGCACCTGAGCCATCTCGGCGTACCGCTCGAGCGTGGCGTCGTTGTCGACCCGCCCCTGCGCGTCCAGCACCCCGCAATGCCCGTGATCGGTGGTCTCGTCGAGACACAGATCGGACATGACGAGCAGCTCGTCCCCGACCTCGGCCCGCACATCCCGGATGGCGACCTGGAGGATCCCGTCCGGATCCGTCCCCGGCGTCCCGAGGGCGTCCTTCTTCGACTCCTCCGGCACCCCGAAGAGCATGATCCCGGAGACCCCGGCCTCCACGGCCTCCAGCGCGGCCTTCTTCAGACTGTCCCGCGTGTGCTGCACGACCCCGGGCATCGCCTGGATCGGCACCGGCTCACTCACGCCCTCCCGCACGAACGCGGGCAGGATGAAGTCGGCCGGGTGCAGCCGGGTCTCGGCGACCATCCGCCGCATGACGGGCGTGGTCCGCAACCGCCGCGGCCGCGCACCGGGAAAGGATCCGTACTTCGTCATGCCGTCTACGCTACGCCCGTCCCGGACCCGACTTTGCCGACGCCGTGTCGCCGCACACTCGCCCTCGTGACTGCGGGCAATCGTGCCGCTGGGGCGGCACGGGTGGGCGCGGCGGCACCCCGCAAGCGCCGGACCGCGCCCCCGGCAGACGCGTCACAGGTTCACAGGCCGTCGGCGGCTGTGAGTGCTTCGAGTGCGCCGGCCTGGGTACGCCAGTCGGCCGAATTGGGGCTCGTGCCGGCCCATCAACAAGCAGTGCGGGACGGCGATCGGGCAGGACCGCCGCCCCCTGCTGACACCGGTTGTTCAGAGGATCCTGATCTTGTCTATACGGACCCCGCCGGGGTGGTTCGGCCAGACGAAATAGGTCCACTTGTTGATCGGGGTACTGGGCTGCCACTTTCCGTCCCCGTGCCACTGGACCCGGTTGTTGCCGGTACTGATCCAGTCTACCCAGTCAGTCCCGGCCTTGGGGTTGACATTCGCTTCTCCGGCGTTGGCATAACACACTTCCCAATTACCAACAGTCTCATCGCTGTGCCCTCCTACGTGGAGAAAATCGCTGCGGTCGCAGCCAACTCCATTGATCGCGGATGCCTGCGTCGCGGTGACGACGGTGAGTGAGGCTGCCGCCATGAGGGTTGTCAGTGCGGAGAGGACCACTCGTTTGGCTTTTTGGTTCATGGGAGTTCTCCATTTCTCGTCGTGCCGAGGGGCCGGACGGTGGTGCCGTCCGGCGCAGTGCCGCCCGGAGTCGAGGGGTGTGGGTGCCGCGGGCACTGTTGCCCACCGCCGAAGGCTGCGACTTCGCTCGCACGCAGGCGGCACTGCGGTCAACAGATCTTTGAGGGCCTTGGCGCGTGGCCCTGCGCATCGGGGACCGCGATCGGACACGACCGCCGTCCCCCTGAGGGCGGTTGTTCAGAGGATCCGGATCTTGTCGATGCGGACCCCGCCAGGGTGGTTCGGCCAGGTGAAGGTGACCCACTTCGCGATCGGGGCATTGGGCTGCCACCTTCCGTCACCGTGCCACTGGACCCGGTTGTTGCCGGTGCTGATTGAGTGGGCGTAGTCATCCCCCGCGCCCGGGTTGACGCCCGCTTCTCCGGCGTTGGCGTAACACGCGCTCCATGTGGCCCATGGAAAGTCGGAGGTCCCCCTCACCTCGGTGAAATCGGGCCGGTTGCAGGGGACTTCATTGATCGCGGACGCCTGCGGCGCGGTGGCGACGGTGAGTGAGGCCGCCGCCACGAAGGTCGTCAGCGCGGACAGGACCACCTGTTTTGCTCGTCGATTCACGCAAGTTCTCCTTTTCTCGCTTTTCTTGTCGTGCTGGAAGGCCGGACGGTCGCGCGCGGTCTGACACCGTGCCGTCCGGAGTCGAGGGGTGAGGGTGTGGTTCAGGCCGTGTCAGACGCGGTCAGGAGACGTGCTGCCCGGTCGATCTGCGCCTGGACCTGTGTCTTGTAACCGGTCAGGACTTTGGTGTTGGCGGATATGAGCTGCTGCTGGTATCCGCTGAGGACCGCGAAGTAGACGCCGGCCAGATTCGACGACCGCGTACAGGACTCGTCGGCGGTGGCCGCGGCGATCTCCTTCGCGGTCGCCTTCTTGGCGTTCAGAAAGCCATTGGCCAGCATCTCGGGATCGTCGGCCGGATGTCCCGCCCTGCTCATGCAGGACGACCAGCTTTTGCGCGCGGCTCCGACCCGGCTGTCCGCGGCCGCCCGCTGGAACGACTGGCCGAACAGATCCTGGGTCAGTTTCCAGCCCCGGGTGCCGGCGAGTGACGGTACTTGCTTGTCCGCCTTGTCCCAGCAGACGTTGTAGTCCTTCAGCTCCTGCCCGGTCGGGCCTTTGGAGACGGGGACCGGCACTGCGACGTGGAAACCGATGCGCTTCGCGGTCGCACCGCCGATGTAGCCCCAGGCGCCGGCCGGGCGGATCGCTTCTTTTTCTTCTTTCGTCTTCGCGGCGGTCTGGGTCTTCTTCTGGTCTGAATAGCTTGTGTATCCCCGGCTTTTCATGCAGCGGGCGACCAGCGCCTCGTTCGTGTCGTACAGCAGGACGTCGTCCTGCTCGGAGGTGCCGTAGGCGGAAAGCGGCAGGCCTGTCAGTCCGTCGTATCCGGTGGCGGGCGCTGTCGGTGCGGCCGCGATGGCCGGCGGGGTGGTCCTCACGTCCTGGGCGCTGTCCGCAAGGCCTGCGGAGCAGCCGGTGGCCAGCAGACCGGCGGCGATCACACCGAGACATGTCTTGCTCATGCCAGGGTGCTTCCCGTGCCTCACGGCGGGTGTGACTCGGACTGAAGCCATGCTGGGTTTTGCCTTCCCGGGTACAGGGATGGGGTCCTGGCCCCGGGAGGGGTCCGACCCGAAATACGCGCCCTTGAAAAGGAGTTGGGCGGGGCGGTCACCGTGTCCGGCGAGGCGCCGTGCTTGGATGGCCCAAACCTGTGCCAGGCGGCGTCCCATCCGCCATTCCATCGGGGGTTTCGGAATGCCGGGATGCTCACACTGGCTCTGACCTGGAGAAACGTGGCCATCGTGGGATGCCGAACGGAATGGAGGACCGGTGGGGGCGGCTGAAGAGATCGCCGATTTCGCCGCGCTGCTGCGCGAGTTGAAGGAGCGGTCCGGGCTGAGTTACGAGGCTCTGGCGAAGCGGGCGCACATGAGCACCACGTCGCTTCACCGGTACTGCAAGGGGGACGGGGTGCCGGCCGACAACTCTGTCGTCGCCCGGTTCGCCCGGGTGTGCAAGGCGACCCCCGAGGAACTGAACGAGCTGCACAGGCGCTGGGCCCTGGCGGACGCGGCACGGGAACGCGCACGGCGGGCGGCGGATGGGGAGCCGACCGAGCAGGAGCCACGCTCAGCGTCGGCAGGCACCGGCGAAGCCCTGCCGGAGGCGGTGCCGGACGTCCCACCTCCGCCCACGCTCGGGAACCCTCCGGCGCTCGTCGCCGAACCGTCGCCGGAAGCGGTCGTCCTCACGAACGGCACCCCGGCGCGCATCCGGACCGCCCGCAAGCAGTGGGCACTGATCGCGGCGGGCACTGCCGCCGCGGTCGCCATATCCACCGCGATCATGGTCAACCTGAAGGGAGAGGAGACGCACACGGAGGGGAGCGGCCGGCCGATCGGCGCCGTGGCCTCCTCCGGCCGGCCGTCCTCCGCCTCCCCCACGACGCACCCGAGCACGTCCGCGTCCCCCACCACGAGTCCGAGCCACCCCGCGCCCCCCACGGCGCCCGCCGCCAAGAAGTCGTCGCACAGCGCTGCCCCGAGCGGCGCCCAGGACAGCGACGAGGTCCCGCTGACGGTGACCACCCGTGCCTTTACCTGGGACAATGAGTGCGGCGACAGTTTCCTGATCAACCGGCCTCCCAGCGAGGTCGCGCCGCCACCAGTGGAGCAGGACGCGCCGGGCTGGGCGAAGGCGCACGGCGCCATCGCCGCCGACACGCAGCGGGTGGCCCTGACCGTCCAGGGCACCGGGGACGCGACCGTCGTCATCGAGTCCATGTACGTCCGTGTGGCCGGCTCGAGCCGACCCCCGGCCTGGAACGCCTACCGGGGCTGGGCGGGCTGCGGCGCAGGCGTGCAGACGAGGTCCTTCGACACGGACCTCGACGCCACTCACCCCGTCATCGCGCCGAAGGCCGGCCAGCCCGGTTTCCCCTACAAGGTCAGCCAGTCCGACCCCGAGGTGCTGTACATCACCGCCAATGTCACCGCCCACGATGTGAGTTGGTACGTGGAACTGCAGTGGTCCAGCGGCGGCCGTCAGGGAACGATACGGATCGACGACCACGGGAAACCCTTCCGCACCAGCGGCAGCAAGGGCCGTCCCTCCTACGCGTACCTGCTCAACGACACCGAGTGGAGCGACGTGACGGACTCCTGGAATTCGAGCCACTGACGTGCTCGGCACAGCACTGGCACTCATGGATGTGGCTCAAGCCGCGCGACATGGCCCGCTTGCCTCCGACAACCGGGATCGGCAGTCACGGCACCGGCCGGCGTGCGGGGCACGGAAGGCGCGTTCGCAGCCGTCGCAGGTTTGGAAGGGATGAGGGCGGCCTTGTGCCCGGTTGTCTGCTGGCAGGGCAGGTGGCACGACGGTCACTGGGATTGGCGCGGGCAGCAGTTCGCGAAGGCGGTAGCCGAGCACGGCAGCCGGGTGCCGCATGACTTCGGGAAGGTCACTGATCAGGGTGCTGTGGACGACGGCAGCCGAGACACCGCGGTCCAACCAGGCCGTGACGGCAGGGGCAAGCCACCGCAGGTCCCGCTGGGAGAGGATCAGGCGTTTGTCGGTGCCGCGCAGGCCCGCGAGGAGCGTGACGGCTCTGTCGTGGCGCCCGTCGAGAAGGGCTGCTTCTACGGACAGGCTCCGCGATCCGGGCGTCTGCTCGGGAGCCGCAGATGGCGAAGGAACTACGGCAGCGGCCTGCGCATCACAGGACGCAGCCGGGGCCGCGCCTCGGTCATCCTCCTGAGGTGTCTCGCGGCTTTCCCCGGAAGCACGAACCACAGCGCTTCGCCCACGAGGACGGGGCGACGGCACAGGCCCGGAGGCCGCGGGCGCAAGGTTGGCGCCGGGAGTGTGGTGCGCGTACGTGCGGGTGAACAACCGCCCGGCCTCCGTACGCTCCCGGACCCGCTCCAGATAGCCGTACGCCTCCAACTCCCGCAGCGCGAAGGCGATCCGGTCGCGCCCTTCGGGGAAGCGGTCGGCGAGGCTGCGGATGTCGACCGGGGCGCCCTCCGGCAGCGACAGGATGTGGGTGGCCAGTCCGATGGCCGTCAGCGACAGCTCGCGGTGCTGGGCGAGGTGGTTGCCGACGACGATGTAGCGGCCCGACTGGTGCGTTCGTACGTGGGTGACGCCGGAGTGGGTGGTGGATCGCCGAACACCGTGATTCGGACGTGGGGCAGGACTAGGCTTCTGCTCAGCCATGGGGAAGTTCTGCTCTTCCTCGTTGGTCAGGCCCTCGCACTGGGATTGCCGTCCCGGCGGGGGCCGATGCATGTGTGCGGTTGTCTGGGGTGAGACTGCACGCCCGAACCGCCTGCGCGCCACCCGCACCAGCCTGTTTCACCCGCCCGTGTGATGTGCGCGAGGTTTGGTTGGTTGGAGGGGTTTTTCCCTGGGTTCTTTGGTCTTTTACCGCCCGCCGCCCCGGCACACGCCCCACCGCATCACACACTTCCAGGCTCCGGCGGAGGGCTCTTCCTGCCGTACGCCTCCCGAAGCTGACGGCACCAACAGGCGCGGCCCCGCACCCGGGTCAACGGGTACGGGGCCGGAAACCCTCGCCTCAGGTCGCCCGTCGCCTACGAGAGCCCGGTCGCCGCTCGCTGGGCCGCGTCACCGCGTCCCCGGCCTCCTGGGCGGCAGCGCGCCGCCGCAGCCCGAAGTCGGCCAGCGCCTCCGCCAGCTTGAGCACGGACGGCTCCGGAGCCATGACGTCGACCCGCAGCCCGTGCTCCTCGGCGGTCTTGGCGGTCGCCGGACCGATGCACGCGATGACCGTCACGTTGTGCGGCTTCCCGGCGATACCCACCAGGTTCCGCACGGTGGACGACGACGTGAAGAGCACGGCGTCGAAGCCACCGCCCTTGATCGCCTCCCGGGTCTCCGCCGGCGGCGGGGACGCCCGCACGGTCCGGTAGGCCGTGACGTCGTCGACCTCCCAGCCCAGCTCGATCAGCCCGGCGACCAGCGTCTCCGTGGCGATGTCGGCGCGCGGCAGGAAGACACGGTCGATCGGGTCGAAGACCGGGTCGTAGGGCGGCCAGTCCTCCAGCAGACCGGCCGCCGACTGCTCGCCGCTCGGCACCAGGTCCGGCTTCACGCCGAAGGCGACCAGCGCCTTGGTCGTCTGCTCGCCCACCGCGGCCACCTTGATGCCCGCGAAGGCCCGCGCGTCGAGCCCGTACTCCTCGAACTTCTCCCGCACCGCCTTGACGGCGTTGACCGAGGTGAAGGCGATCCACTCGTAGCGGCCCGTCACCAGCCCCTTGACCGCCCGCTCCATCTGCTGCGGTGTGCGCGGCGGTTCGACGGCGATCGTCGGCACCTCGTGCGGGACGGCGCCGTAGGAGCGCAACTGGTCGGAGAGCGAGGCCGCCTGCTCCTTCGTGCGCGGCACGAGGACCTTCCAGCCGAACAGCGGCTTGGACTCGAACCACGCCAGCTGGTCGCGCAGGGCGGGCGCGGAACGCTCGCCGACCACGGCTATCACCGGCCGGCCGCCCTCGGGCGAGGGCAGCACCTTGGCCTGCTTCAGCGTCTGCGCGATGGTGCCGAGGGTGGCCGACCAGGTCCGCTGACGGGTCGTCGTACCGGCGACGGTGACCGTCATCGGGGTGTCGGGCTTGCGGCCCGCCGACACCAGCTCACCGGCGGCCGCCGCGACGGAGTCGAGGGTCGTCGACACGACGACCGTGCCGTCCGAGGCGCCCACCTCCGTCCAGCAGCGGTCCGAGGCGGTACGGGCGTCCACGAACCGGACGTCCGCGCCCTGCGCGTCCCGCAGCGGCACACCGGCGTACGCGGGCACGCCGACGGCGGCCGCGACCCCCGGGACCACCTCGAACGGCACCCCGGCGGCGGCGCACGCGAGCATTTCCTCCGCCGCGTACGTATCCAGTCCGGGGTCCCCGGTCACCGCACGGACGACCCGCCTGCCGCCCCGCGCGGCCTCCATGACAAGATGTGAGGCATCCCGCACTGCGGGTACCTCGACGCTTGTTGACGTTCCGTCGACAAGCGTGGGGACAGGCGTGCCCGTGCCCGGAAGCGGGTCCGAAGACGGACCGGTTTCCGCGTTCACGACGGCGACGCCGGGCCGCGCGTGCGACCGTACGACGTCGAGCACCTCGTGCTCGGCGACGAGGACGTCCGCGTTGGCCAGCGCCTCCACGGCGCGCAGAGTCAGCAGCCCCGGATCCCCGGGTCCGGCACCCAGAAAGGTGACGTGCCCGTGTTCAGGACCGGCGGCAGGAAGGGCGGTGGGGCTCACTGTGCTCGCTCCCCCATCAGACCGGCCGCGCCCTGGGCAAGCATCTCGGCGGCGAGTTCGCGACCGAGCGTCATTGCCTGGTCATGCGTCTCGGGCACGGGACCGGTGGTGGACAGCTGCACCATGCGGGTGCCGTCGGTCGTGCCGACGACTCCCCGCAGGCGCATTTCCTTGACAATCTGCCCGTCGGCCAGAAGGTCGGCCAGCGCGCCCACAGGGGCGGAGCAGCCGGCCTCCAGGGCGGCGAGCAGTGACCGTTCGGCGGTCACGGCGACCCGGGTCAAGGGGTCGTCGAGTTCACCGAGCGCGGCGACGAGTGACGCGTTGTCCGCGGGGCACTCGATCGCCAGTGCTCCCTGGCCGGGAGCGGGCAGAACCGTGTCTATCGACAGGAAGTCGGTGACCTCGTCGATGCGGCCGATGCGGCTGAGGCCGGCCGCGGCCAGCACCACCGCGTCCAGCTCGCCGTCACGGACGTATCCGATCCTCGTATCGACGTTCCCGCGTATGGGGACCGTCTCGATCCCGAGGCCGTGGGTGCGCGCGTACGCGTTGAGCTGGGCCATGCGGCGCGGCGAACCCGTGCCGATGCGGGCCCCGCGCGGCAGGTCGGTGAACTTCAGCGCGTCGCGGGCGACGATCACGTCGCGCGGGTCCTCGCGCACCGGAACGGCGGCCAGGACCAGGTCCTCGGGCTGCTCGGTCGGCAGGTCCTTCAGCGAGTGAACCGCGAAGTCGACCTCGCCCCCCAGCAGCGCGTCCCGCAGGGCCGTGACGAACACACCGGTGCCGCCGATCTGCGCGAGGTGCTCTCGGGAGACATCGCCGTAGGTGGTGATCTCGACGAGCTCGACCGGACGTCCGGTCACCCGGCGTACGGCGTCCGCGACCTGCCCGGACTGGGCCATGGCGAGTCTGCTCCGCCTGGTCCCCAGTCTCAGTGCCCTTGTACTCATGCCGCTCATGCCGGCCCTCGGTTCTCTGCGTTCTTCTCGGTGCTGTCCTCGGCCCGGGACACGGCGGCCACCGCCTCCTGGTCGAGGTCGAACAGGGTTCGCAGCGCGTCCGCGTATCCGGCGCCGCCGGGTTCGGCCGCGAGCTGCTTGACCCTGACGGTCGGCGCGTGCAGCAGTTTGTCGACGACGCGCTTCACGGTCTGGGTGATCTCGGCGCGATGCCGGTCGTCGAGGCCGGGCAGCCGTCCCTCGAGGCGGGCGATCTCGTTGGCGACGACGTCGGCGGCCATCGTGCGCAGCGCGACCACGGTCGGGGTGATGTGCGCGGCCCGCTGGGCGGCGCCGAACGCGGCGACCTCGTCGGAGACGATCCGCCGCACCTGGTCCACATCGGTGGCCAGGGGGGCGTCCGCGGAGGCTTCCGACAGCGACTCGATGTCGACCAGGCGCACCCCGGCGAGCCGGTGCGCGGCGGCGTCCACGTCCCGCGGCATCGCCAGGTCCAGCAGGAAGAGCACCGGCTCGGGCCGTACGACGCCGGCGACCGGCTCGGGAGTGCGGTGCTCGGGGATGCGGCCGACGGTGGCGGCGGTCCTGGCGAGCGCGGTGATCAGCTCGGTGTCGGCCTCGGGGCCGCGCCGGCCGGCCGTGCGGCGGTCCACGCCGGCGTTGTCGACCCAGGCGGCGTGCTGCTCCAGGGTGGCGGCGTCCAGGCCGGCCACGGCGGCCTCGCCCATCACGGAGAACCCGGGCTGCTGCTGCACCGCGGACAGGTCCAGCGGGCAGCCGTCCTCGGTACCGAGGGAGGTGGCCGGCAGCGGACGTATGACGTCCTCGGACTCGGTGAGGGCGACCGGCGTGCCGGTCCTGCCCTCGACCGCCGCGGCGACCTGCTCCGCGGTGAGGACGAGGCCCGTCGCTCCCGTACAGGAGATGACGACGTCGGCACGTGTCAGCTCGGCCGGCACCGATTCGATCGGGACCGCGCGGGCCGACACGTCCGTGGCCCCGTCCTCGGTCAGTATCTGTGCGAGCCGCTCGGCGCGGTCGAGGGTGCGGTTGGCGACCACGACCTCGGCGACACCGGCGCGCGCGAGGGTGGCGGCGGCGAGCGAGGACATCGAGCCCGCCCCGATGACCAGCGCCTTCTTGCCCCGCGCCCACTGCTGTACGTCGCCGCCCGCGGCGAGTTGCTCCAGGCCGAAGGTGACCAGGGACTGCCCGGCGCGGTCGATGCCGGTCTCCGAGTGGGCGCGCTTGCCGACCCGCAGCCCCTGCTGGAACAGGTCGTTCATCAGCCGGCCGGCGGTGTGCAGCTCCTGCGCCCTGGCCAGCGAGTCCTTGAGCTGCCCGAGGATCTGTCCCTCGCCGACGACCATGGAGTCGAGGCCGCAGGCCACCGAGAACAGGTGGTGGACGGCGCGGTCCTCGTAGTGCACGTAGAGGTAGGGCGTGAGCTCCTCGAGTCCGACCCCGCTGTGCTGGGCGAGCAGCGTGGACAGCTCGGCGACACCCGCGTGGAACTTGTCCACGTCGGCGTAGAGCTCGATGCGGTTGCAGGTGGCGAGGACGGCGGCCTCGGCGGCCGGCTCGGCGGCGACCGTGTCCTGCAGCAGCTTGAACTGGGCGTCGCCGGAGAGGGAGGCCCGCTCCAGGACGCTCACGGGTGCGCTGCGGTGGCTCAGCCCGACGACGAGGAGACTCATGCCGGCATCACGGCGGGTACGTCCCCGTCGGGCCCCTGGTCGGTGGTGTCCTCGTGCGCGACGGGTGCCGCGGGTACGGCGCCGTCGTGCGCCGCCGCGGCCTCCTCGCCGGCCTTGCGCTGCTCGTGGAAGGCGAGGATCTGCAGCTCGATGGAGAGGTCGACCTTGCGCACGTCGACGCCGTCCGGCACGGACAGCACGGTCGGCGCGAAGTTCAGGATGGAGGTGATCCCGGCGGCCACGAGCCGGTCGCAGACCTGCTGGGCGGCGCCGGCCGGGGTGGCGATGACGCCGATCGACACGCCGTTGTCGGTGATGATCTTCTCGAGGTCGTCCGTGTGCTGGACGGGGATGCCCGCCACGGGCTTCCCGGCCATCGCGGGGTCGGCGTCGATGAGCGCGGCGACCCGGAAGCCGCGGGAGGCGAAGCCGCCGTAGTTGGCGAGCGCGGCGCCGAGGTTGCCGATGCCGACGATCACGACCGGCCAGTCCTGGGTGAGCCCGAGCTCACGGGAGATCTGGTAGACGAGATACTCGACGTCGTAGCCGACACCGCGCGTTCCGTAGGAACCCAGGTAGGAGAAGTCCTTGCGCAGCTTGGCGGAGTTGACCCCCGCCGCCGCGGCCAGTTCCTCGGAGGAGACCGTGGGTACCGAGCGCTCCGACAGTGCGGTCAGCGCGCGGAGGTACAGCGGAAGCCGGGCGACGGTGGCCTCGGGAATCCCTCGGCTACGGCTCGCCGGTCGGTGAGTTCGGCCAGTTGCCACGGTGCTCCTGCGGGTAGAGCGGGGCTGCAGGCGGTCACACGTACCCGGACCGCCCCGTCGACAGCAGGCTATGTCTTTGTGAACGCGTGCACAAAGATGGTGTCCGTTTTGCCCGCCCAACGTGACCGGGGTCACGCGTGTCCTTGCCAGTGCCATCCCTGGGGGCAAAACCGACACACTCCTTGTGAATCCCGCCCCCGAGACCGAACCGCCGTCGATCCTAAGCGACGTTCGGTCCAGCCTTGTACTACTTGGTCAGTTCCTTGCGGAGGCGCTCCTCGTTCACCCTCCAGAAAGTGTGCTGCTCGCCGTCGACGAGCACCACGGGGATCTGCTCCCAGTACTGGTCGTGGAGGCTCGGGTCCCGGGTGATGTCCTTCCACTCCCACGACACACCGAGTTCTCCGCAGACCTTCTCGATCACAGCCTGCGCGTCCTCGCACAGATGGCAGTCGGGCTTGCCGATGAGCGTGACCGACCGCTCCCGGGGAGCGGCAGTACGCCGGAAGAGGGAACTCATGCGGGCCATTCTCGTCCCTCTTTAACGGCCAGGTCGCGGAGAGTTCACACCCTTCGAACCTCGTGGCTCCGGAACCACCGAACAAACTGGCTATGCTCACGCCATGGCCGCTTTGGGATGGCTCACTCCCCGTAGGCGCTCCGCCACGGCGCGGAGCGTGTTGGCTGGCGAGGCCTCGGCCGAGGCCGCCCGCAAGTCCACACAGGAAGAACAGCACGAGGCCCCGCAGGAAGGGGCCGAACCGCAGTTCCCGGTCCACGGCGACGCGCTGGCCGCCGCCTTCTTCGACCTGGACAACACCGTGATGCAGGGCGCGGCCCTGTTCCACTTCGGCCGCGGCCTGTACAAACGCAGGTTCTTCGAGACCCGTGACCTGGTCCGCTTCGCCTGGCAGCAGGCGTGGTTCCGGATGGCCGGCGTCGAGGACCCCGAGCACATGCAGGACGCCCGGGACTCCGCCCTGTCCATCGTCAAGGGCCATCGCGTCGCCGAGCTGATGTCGATCGGCGAGGAGATCTACGACGAGTACATGGCCGAGCGCATCTGGCCGGGCACCCGAGCCCTCGCCCAGGCGCACCTGGACGCGGGCCAGAAGGTGTGGCTGGTCACGGCCGCCCCGGTGGAGATCGCCCAGGTGATCGCCCGCCGCCTCGGCCTCACCGGCGCCCTCGGCACGGTGGCCGAGTCGCTCGACGGGGTCTACACGGGCAAGCTCGTCGGCGAGCCGCTGCACGGCCCCGCCAAGGCGGAGGCGGTCCGCGCGCTGGCCGTGGCGGAGGGCCTGGACCTGACCCGCTGCGCCGCCTACAGCGACTCGCACAACGACATCCCGATGCTCTCGCTGGTCGGCCACCCCTACGCCATCAACCCCGACAGCAAACTCCGCAAACACGCCGCCGGGCTCGACTGGCGCCTGCGCGACTACCGCACGGGCCGCAAGGCGGCGAAGGTCGGCATCCCGGCCGCGGCGGGCGTCGGAGCCGTGGCGGGCGGCACCGCGGCGGCGATCGCCCTGCACAGGCGACGCCGGTAACCGAACGCGACACCAGAAGGACGGTCGTACCCCTTGCGGCGACCGTCCATTCGCGTTGTCCGCGCACAGCCACAACACGCCCCGGACCGACTCGAAACCCGAACCTTTCCGATCAACATCCGCTCACCCTGGGCAAGTTGATCGAGCGCCAATCGGCCACAAAAGCGACGTAATCGAAGTTTTGAGCAACTCGGTGTAGCAGCACCTATACGAAGCGTTATTCTCCTCAGACGCAAACCGGAACCCTCCTGTCGCTACGACGGGTGAAAGTTCCCGCACTGAACGTGATGGAAGCTCTGCCTCTGGGAGTCCCGTGTACCCACACGTCGGGGTTGACACCTCGGGCCTGGCTACGCTGCGCGCAACGGTCGCTACGGTCCAGGACCTGTTGCGCGGCTTCGTCCCCACCGCGTATGCCGTACCCGCCTTCGCCACGGCCACCGCTCCGGCGGGCCCGTGCTACGCACTGGCGGAAGGCAGCGCCGCGGTCGGCAGAAGAGGACGCTCGACCAGCGGCGCGGCCGCCGCCCCCCGCCGACCGGCCGCCGACAGCGACAGCGCCCGGATGATGGACCTCGTCGAACGCGCCCAGGCCGGCGAGGCCGAAGCCTTCGGCCGCCTGTACGACCAGTACAGCGACACGGTCTACCGCTACATCTACTACCGCGTCGGCGGCAAGGCCACCGCCGAGGACCTCACCAGTGAGACGTTCCTGCGCGCCCTGCGCCGCATCGGCACCTTCACCTGGCAGGGCCGCGACTTCGGCGCCTGGCTCGTCACCATCGCCCGCAACCTGGTCGCCGACCACTTCAAGTCGAGCCGCTTCCGCCTCGAGGTCACCACCGGCGAGATGCTCGACGCCAACGAGGTCGAGCGCTCCCCCGAGGACTCCGTCCTGGAGTCCCTCTCCAACGCCGCGCTCCTGGACGCCGTACGGCGTCTCAACCCCCAGCAGCAGGAGTGCGTGACACTCCGCTTCCTGCAGGGCCTGTCCGTCGCCGAGACGGCCCGCGTGATGGGCAAGAACGAGGGCGCGATCAAGACCCTCCAGTACCGCGCGGTCCGCACCCTCGCCCGCCTCCTCCCGGACGACGCCCGCTAGGTCCACCCCGCCGAGTCCACCCCCGCCGGGCACACCTACCGTCGGGTATCCCCAACTCACTTTCAGTGAAAGTCCGTTGACTTCCCGATCCGATCATCCGCCGTCCGTAACCCAAGTGCCGCGCCAGTCGTTGTGCGGGATACAGGCTCCCTGTGGTCACGACCCGGCCGCCCCCGATCACTCGATCGTGTGGAAGCGGTTCGGGCCGTGCAACCCTCGAGACCCCCGGGGAGTCGACCGTCATGACGAGAGGAGGTGCCGCCAGTGATCGCGAACGTATCGGCGCACCGGCGGGCGAACGCCTTCGCCCAGGCTCTGGGGGAGCAGTCCGACCAGAGCACGGCGGCCGAGCAGACCGAAGGATCGCCGCCGGCGCCGGCCGCAGCGGACCAGACCGAGCAGGGCCGCCTCCTGGCCCTCGCGACGAGTCTCGCCGAGCTGCCGAAACCGGAGTTCGACCCCGAGGTCAAGGTCGTTCAGCGGGCCCAGTTGGTCGCCGCGATGGAGGCCATGCTGCAGGCGGGCACCGCAGGAGGCGAAGCGACAGACCCTTCGGTACCGGAACAGCGACCCAACCGGGCCAGGGGCGCGCACCGGGCGAGTCCGCTCGGAAAGCTCCGGCCGCGCAGCCGGCTGGCCAAGGGCCTCACGGCCGGCGGCCTGAGCGTCGGCGTCGCCGCCGGCGCCTTCGGCGGTGTCGCGGCCGCGAGTTCCGACGCCCTGCCGGGTGACGGGCTCTACGGGCTCAAACGCGGCATCGAGGACTTCAAACTCAACTACCTGTCCGACGGCGAGGACGAGCGCGGCCGGACCTACCTCGACCAGGCCTCCACCCGGCTCAGCGAGGCCCGCCGCCTCATGGAGCGCGGCCGCGGCGGCCACCTCGACCACGAATCCCTGGGCGAGATCCGCCGGGCCCTGAACGGCATGCAGCACGACGCCTCGGAGGGCCACCGCCTCCTCCACGAGGCGTACGAACACGACCCGGACTCCCTGGGCCCCATCCAGGCCCTGGACTCCTTCTCCCGCTCGCACCGCGATGCCTGGGGCGCGCTGCGCGAGAGGCTTCCGGTCCAGCTGGGCGATGTGAGTCAGCAGGTCTCGTCCGTCTTCGACGCCATAGACGAAGAGGTCGCCCCGCTGCAGTCCCTCCTCCCCCGCCCACCCGCCCAGAGCGGCGGCGACGGCAGGGGCTCCGGCTCGGCGTCCACCGGCAGCGCGAAGGAGACCGGCCGCTCCGCGCCCCCGAGCACCGGCGACTCCTCCGTGAGCACCGGCACGGGCACGGACAGCCCCAGCAAGCCCGCCACCTCCGGCTCGACCGACGAGGGCCTCCTCGGCGGCAGCACGGGTGATCTCCTGGACCCCCCGAAGGAGTCCGGTACGACCGCCCCGTCCACCACGACCCCGTCCACGACCCCCGACGTCACCGTCCCGCCCCTCCTCCCGGGCCTCCTCCCAGGCCTGGGAATCGACAGCGCCGACACGGACTGACCACACGGACTGACCACACGGCTGTGGGGGCGCCCTTTCTGCCAGGGCGCCCCCACAGCCGTACCGGAACCCGCGTCAGAAGAACACCGACCGCCGCTGCACCAGCAGTTTGTAGAGCGTGTGCTGGATCTGCTCGCGGACCTGGTCGGTCAGGTTGAACATCAGCATCGGGTCCTCGGCCGCCTCCGGCGGATAACCGTCCGTCGGGATCGGCTCGCCGAACTGGATCGTCCACTTGGTGGGCAGCGGGACCGCCCCCAGCGGACCGAGCCACGGGAAGGTCGGCGTCAGCGGGAAGTACGGGAAGCCCAGCACCCGCGCCAGCGTCTTGGCGTTACCGATCATCGGGTAGATCTCCTCCGCCCCGACGATCGAGCAGGGAATGATCGGCGCACCCTGCCGCAGCGCCGTGGAGACGAAACCGCCCCGCCCGAACCGCTGCAGCTTGTAGCGCTCGCTGAACGGCTTGCCGATGCCCTTGAAGCCCTCCGGCATGACCCCGACCAGCTCACCCGCGCCGAGCAGCCGCTCCGCGTCCTCCGCACAGGCCAGCGTGTGCCCGAGCTTGCGCGCCAGCTCGTTGACGACCGGCAGCACGAACACCAGGTCCGCGGCGAGCAGCCGCAGATGCCGATCGGCGGGATGGTGGTCGTGGACGGCGACCTGCATCATCAGCCCGTCCAGCGGCAGCGTCCCGGAGTGGTTGGAGACGATCAGCGCCCCGCCGTCCGCCGGGATGTTCTCGATGCCCTTGACCTCGACCCGGAAGTACTTCTCGTACACCGGACGCAGCAGCGACATGAGGACCTGGTCGGTGAGCTCCTCGTCGTAGCCGAAGTCGTCGACCTCGTAGTCGCCCGTGAGCCGGCGGCGCAGGAAGGCCAGCCCGCCCGCGATACGCCGCTCCAGGCCCCCTTCGTCCCGCGCGCCCGTCACATCCGTCACGGGAACATCATCCTGCGCGCCCGCCCTGGTGGGCAGGGCCTGGACCTCGCCGATCTCACCGATCTCACCGATCTGACCGCCCTCACCGACCTCACGGACCGGCACGGGCTCGCCGTTCCTGAGCCGGCTCCCCGCACTGCGGCGCCGCGGCGGCCGCGCCACGGCACCCCCACGGGTCCGGTCGTCGTCGAACGGAATGACCTTGGCGTCCGCCATCGTTGATGCGCTCCTCAGCTGGCGCTCGGCGTCGGGGGGTGGGCCGCTGGGCGGCCGCTGCGGGCGAGAGGCAGCGCGGCGAGCCGGTCGACGGCCCCCGCGACCACGTCGGGAGGCAGCAGCCCGAAGCCCTGGCTGCGCGCGAAGTCCGCGAACGTCTCGGCCGTCGTGTACTTGGGGGCGAATCCGAGCGTCTCGCGCATCTGCGTCGTCGACACGACCCGCCCATGGGTCAGCAGCCGGATCTGCTCGGGCGAGAAGTCCGTCATGCCCAGCGTCCGCACCAGTGACCCGGCCCAGGTGACGGCCGGCAGCAGCAGCGGCACGGTGGGCCGCCCGAGCCGCCGCGAGCACTGCGAAAGGAGCAGCACCCCGTCACCCGCGATGTTGAAGGTGCCGCTGTTGAGCGTGCCCCGCTCGGGTTCGTGGGACGCGATCCGCAGCACCTCGATCACGTCGTCCTCGTGCACGAACTGCAGCCGGGGGTCGTAGCCGAACACGGTCGGCAGCACGGGAAGCGAGAAGTACGAAGCGAGCGGGGTCTCGGCCGTCGGCCCGAGGATGTTCGCGAACCGCAGCACGCACACGGCGACATCGGGCCGCCGTCGGGCGAACCCCCGCACGTACCCCTCGACCTCCACCGCGTCCTTGGCGAAGCCACCGCTGGGCAGCGACTTGGCGGAGGTCGTCTCGGTGAAGACAGCGGGATCCCGCGGCGCGGACCCGTAGACGTTGGTGGAGGACTTGACCACCAGCCGCTTCACACTCGGCGACTTCTGACAGGCACCGAGCAGCTGCATGGTCCCGATGACGTTGGTCTCCTTGACCGTGGTCCGGCTGCCGCTGCCCAGCGCGGTGGCCGTCACGTCCAGGTGTACGACCGTGTCGGCGCCCGTCTCGGCCAGCACCCGCGCGATGGTGGGCTGCCGGATGTCGGCCTGGACGAACTCGGCACCGCCCAGATGGTGCTCGGGCCGCACGGCGTCCACCCCGACGACACGCGCGACGTCCGGGTCACGCTGAATCCGTCGTACGAACCGGCCCCCCAGCTGACGGGCCACTCCGGTCACGAGCACGACTTTCCCCAAGACCAGCGCCTTCCTCTCGTCCGCACTGATGCACTGCTCGTCCCACTGCTCGTACCCTGCCGCGTTCCCTGTCTGCGGGCCAACCTATCCGGTTGATGTTGCGCTGTGATGACTGCCCGATGCACGAGGTGACGAGAACGACCCGGTCGTACGACCAGATCAACCAGGGTGCCGTCCAGACATACGCACGGCATTCAGCCCGCCGCACACCACCCGGACATGCGTGTGGCCCCCCACCGGAAGAACCCGGCCGGGGGGCCACACCACGCTTCCGCGGCTCGCGTCGGCGAAGCATGAACGTGTCCTGCTTCGCGTAAGGACTGGCCTTACTTCTTGTTACGACGCTGAACGCGCGTGCGCTTGAGCAGCTTGCGGTGCTTCTTCTTGGCCATCCGCTTGCGCCGCTTCTTGATAACAGAGCCCACGACTACCCTCGCTCACTTCTCATCACTCGGTGTTTGGGCGCCATGGGCCCATACGACCTACGAGGGGCCAGCCTACCCGCCCGAGCGCTGAGGTCGTAATCGAGGGCGCCGGAGGGGTCCTGAGGTGCCCTGTGACGCTGTTGCGGACCCCTCCGCCGACGCCGTGTCAGGCGGTTTCCACCCCCACATAACTCTCGCGGAGGTACTCGTGGACCGCTTGCTCGGGGACGCGGAAGGACCGCCCCACCCGGATCGCGGGCAGATGACCGCTGTGCACCAGCCGGTACACGGTCATCTTCGACACTCGCATCACCGAGGCGACTTCCGCCACGGTAAGGAACTGAACCTCGTTCAGAGGCCTCTCGCCAGCTGCAGCCATGACACACCTGAACCTTCCGCACTCGACTCGACGGCCACCGGCTTCCCCTTCCGGTGACTCTTCGTCGCTGCGTGCTCACTCCCCAATGTAGGGGCGGGTGATGCGAGTGGGGAAGAGGTGCACCCATCGCAGGCCTACTGTGACAGACACGCTCGATTGAGTACGTAGCGGGTAAGCGGCAGGTAGTAATCGGACCGCACGCCGTCATCAAGTGGAACGACGACGGAGACGGCCCCCTCGGCCTCCCCCACAAACAGCGCGGGATCATCGACGTCGGCCAGCCCGATGGCCGCAAACCCCAGCTGACCTGCCCCGCAGACCCACCCGTGATCGCCGATCACAAGATCCGGCAGCGGCCGGCCCTCCTCGACGACGGCCTCCAGCGCCACCCGAACCGGCAGCGGCGAGTGACTGTGCACAGGGGTCGCACAACCGGCGCGTTCACCGCCTTCCCCCCGAACAACCCCAACCCCCCGTACGTAGTCGATCCTGCCCGTGCGTAGACCGAACCGGGTCGTTATGTCGACACAGCGACCCTGCGCCGGGGTGAGGACTTCACATCCCGCCGCCGACAAAGCGTCTGCAAGCCCGGCGTAGAACCCCAACAACCGCCCCGGATGCCCGGTCCCCAGCAACACGGCCCCACCACGCTGGGCGACCGCCCCCACCCGCTCGCCAAAGGCGTCAAGCGCGGCAACGGTCCGCCCGGGATCAATCACATCCTGCCCCGAAACGCACCGAGGATCGTCCGAAACCCCACACCTGGCGGCCATCAACTCCACCAACTCCCGCTCCCCCCACCCCCCTTGAGGATCGATCCCGATCAACACCCGGGGATCGCGGGCCGCGAACAGCCGATAGCTCCGCAGACTCACCTCCCGAGCCGTCCCCACCACCCCGGCCAGCCCCGCCCCGACGAGATACGCCCGAATCCCACCACCGCTCGACACCCCAGCGATGCTGACGCACCCCTCCGACCCCCCGCCGCGAAACCCCACAACACCCCACGGTCGGCCTAACGCCGAAGACAGAACCGACAAGCCCTCCCGGACAGGCGGAGAAGCACACCGAGTCCCCAACCGGGTCGGGGGTGGGGGCGGACGGACAGCCCCCAACCCACCCTCTACGCCAACAACCCCCGCAACGGAAACACCGCCCGACGAGTCGCCAGCACCGCCTGATCCAACCGGTCCGCGGGGTCGTACCCCTCCTCCCACCCCCGCCACTCCACAGGCCACCGTCCATCGGTCATCCGCACCGGCGCCAGCTGCCGCGTCCGAGCGAACACCTCCTGCCGCCAGCTCTCCGGAATCACCGTCTCCGGCGCCACCTCCCGCCCCGCCGCGACCCCCACGAGATGCGACCACGACCGCGGCACCACATCCACCACGGCGTAACCGCCGCCACCCAACGCGACCCACTTCCCCCCTGCGTACTCATGAGCCAGCTCATGACACGCCACCTGCACCGCCCGCTGCGCGTCCAACGACACCGCCAGATGCGCCAGCGGGTCCTCGAAGTGCGTGTCGGCCCCGTGCTGCGTCACCAGCACATCCGGCCGGAAGTCGGCGATCAGCTCCGGCACCACGGAATGAAACGCCCGCAACCACCCCGCGTCCCCGGTCCCCGCCGGCAACGCCACATTCACCGCCGTCCCCTCCCCGGCCCCCGCCCCCGTCTCCTCCGGCCACCCGGTCTGCGGAAACAGCGTCCGGGGATGCTCGTGCAACGAGATCGTCAGCACCCGCGGATCCTCCCAGAACGCTGCCTGCACCCCGTCCCCGTGATGCACGTCCACGTCCACATAGACGACCCGCTCCGCCCCCAGCTCCAGCAACCGGGCAATGGCCAACGCGGCGTCGTTGTAGATGCAGAACCCCGACGCACCCCCGGGCATCGCATGATGCAGCCCGCCCGTGAAGTTCACCGCGTGCAGCGCGTCCCCCCGCCACACCGCCTCCGCGGCCCCGACGGACAGCCCGGCGATCAGGGACGACACCTCGTGCATCCCGGCGAAGGCCGGATCGTCCAGGGTCCCCAGCCCATACCCGGTGTCCGCCGCCCCGGGATCCGCCGAGGCCGCCTTCACGGCGGTCACGTAGTCCGCCCGGTGCACCAGCCGCAACGTCGAGTCCCCGGCCGGTTTCGCCCCTACGACGTCCATTTCCCGGTCGAGCCCCAGGGCACCCACCAGCCTCCGGGTCAGCTCGAGCCGAACCGGATCCATCGGATGCTCGGGGCCGAAGTCATACCCCGTTACTGCCTCGTCCCACATCAGCTGTGCGCGGCCGCTCATGCCCGCCACCGTATCGGTCCGGTTGAGCGGCGAACGACCGGGCGTACACGATCGTCACCAGCACCAACACCATCGGCACCACCATCGCCCCCCGATAGCTCCACGCGTCCCCCAGCGCCCCCACCAACGGAGACCCCACCAGGAACCCGACGTAGTTGAAGACGTTCAGCCGAGCGATGGCCACGTCCGAGGCCCCCGGGAACAGCCGCCCCGCCGCCGCGAAGGTCTGCGGCACCAGCACGCACAACCCCAGCCCCACCAACGTGAACCCACCCATCCCCACCCAGGCCCCCGGCGCCCCCGCGACCACCGCGAACCCCGCCGCGGCCACCAGCGCCCCCAGCCGCACCACGGCCGCCGCCCCGAACCGCCGCACCCCGAAGTCCCCGATGGCCCGACCCACGAGCGTGGTCACCATGTACACGTTGTACGGCACGGTCGCCAGCTGCTCACTGCTCCCCAGCACGTCCTGCAGATACTTCGCACTCCAGTTGGAGACGGTCGAGTCCCCGATGTAGGCGAAGGTCATCACCAGACACAGGGGCAGCAGCAGCTTGAAGACGACACCCCCGCCGGCCTTCCCGCCCTCCCTCTCCCGGTCCTCATCCCCGTCCGCGTCCGAGGCGGCATCCCCGTCCACATACCACCGGCTCCCCACCAGCGCCGCCGGCAGCAGCACCGCGACCACCGGCAGATACGACACCCACAGCGCGAGATGCCAGTGCGCCCCCGCCCACGCCAGCGAGGCCCCCACGATGCCGCCCAGGCTGTACGCCGCATGGAAACTCAGCATGATGCTGCGCCCGTACGTCCGCTGCAGACTCACGCCGAGCATGTTCATCGAGGCGTCCAGCGCCCCCACGGACAGACCGAACACGCCCAGGGCGAGCCCCAGCGCGGCCATCCCGTCGCCCGCTCCCACGCCGACCAGCGCCAGCAGCACCACCGGCTGGGACCAGCGCAACAGCCGGCTGGCGGGTATCCGCTTCACCAGCTGCTCGGTCGTCACACTGCCGACCCCGGCCAGCACCGGCACCGCGGCCAGGAAGACCGGCAGCAGCGCGTCCGAGACGCCGTACCGGTCCTGGATGGCCGGGATCCGGGTCACGAGCAGAGCGAACGCGGCCCCCTGCGCAAAGAAACTGAACGCCAACGAGGCCCTACCGCGCCGCAGCACTTCTGTCATGGCGGCGAGCGTAGGGCCCCGAGGTACTCGTGGGTAGATCCAGCCAAAGATGAATTTCCCTCAGCTTTACCGTGCGGCGCCGACCAGGGCCCCACTCGCCCGGTCCTTCTCGTCCTGGGCCTTCTCCTCGGCCCCGGCCTCGGCGATGACCATGTCCATCATCGGCCCGGCGGCAAGCCCGCCACTGACGACGATCCCGGCCGCGATCGCCACGACCATCACCACGGACCCCAGCCACACCATCGTGTCCACCGGCACCGTGTACGCCCCCACGACCCGCAGGACGCACTCCGCGAGCAGCGCCACGCCCCAGACGACCGAGTAGACGCGTTCGGCCCGCAGGAAGTCCGTGGAGGCCTCCGCCCGGCCCCCTGCCAGCCGCTCCCAGGCGGCCTGCCTGGACGCGTCCCCCTTCACCAGGAACGGCTTGAGTCCGGCGGTCATCATCGGCTTCCCCAGCGCCACGGAGACGAGGATCCCGATCGCGACGGTACTGCTGACCCCGCCGTCCTTGGCGAGCATCAGCCGCGGGTCACCGGAGACGAAGCTCAGCAGCAGCCCGACGACGTTCACCACCAGGATGAGCCCGGCGAGCCCGTTGGTCCTCCGCTCCCTGACCAGGCTCCACACGGTCCGCACGGCCGGCACCACGCTGCTCCAGGCGAGCGCCGCGAAGGTGCTCATCCCGAACGCGTCCTTGAACAGGTAGTACGACCCGAGGGGCACCGCCACGTCCACGATGAGCGGAGCGAGAGCGTTCTGCTTGTTCTGCTGCTGCGTCTCGTGCTGGTTCGTCGTCATGCCCTCAGCTTCGCCGTCGGGCGGGGTCCCCCAGTAGAAACGATCGTAAGCAGCTTCGCATGACAAATGTCAGGGCGGTCAGCCCAGCAGCCCGGCCAACTCCCTCATGTCGGCGAAGAGTCGGGTGGCGCCCGCGAGCTTGGCGGCCGGTGTCATCGCGGTGAACCCGTACACGTCCATCCCCGCCGCGACAGCCGCCTGCACCCCGAGCGGAGAGTCCTCGACGACGGCACACCGCCCGGGCGCGACCCCCATCCGCTCGGCGGCGTACAGGAACAGATCCGGCTCCGGCTTCCCCTTGCCCACGTCCTGCGAGCTGAAGATCCGCGTCTCGTCGAACCACCGGTCGAGTCCGGTCGTCCGATGTCCCACCCGGATCCGCTCATGACTCCCCGAGGAGGCCACGCAGTACGGCACTTCGTCCGCGGCGAGCTTCGCCAGTACGTCCCCGATGCCGGCCACGGGCTTCAACTCCCGCTCGAACGCGGCGAACACCCGCCGGTGAAAGACGTCGTCGAACTCCGCCGGCAGCCGCTCCCCCGTACGCTCCGCGACCAGGTCGTGGACCCGGTGCATCGCGGACCCCATGTAGTCCCGGATGGAGTCCTCGTAGGTGGTGGGATGGCCGAGCTCGGTGAGGTAGGCGGCCAACAGCCGGTTGGAGATGGGTTCGCTGTCCACGAGGACACCGTCGTTGTCGAAGATCACCAGGTCATAGCGCATACAACAGACCCTAAACGCAGAAAACCCCCGGGCCGAAGGGCCCGGGGGTTTTCTGGAATAATTGTTCGGCGGTGTCCTACTCTCCCACAGGGTCCCCCCTGCAGTACC